>CAITIF010000581.1 GCA_903892365.1 uncultured Pirellula sp.
ATGGAGCGAGCTGGATCGAAACGCTTTACGGCGTAACGCCATTTCAAGGAGTCGACCAATTGGTCTGCGTTTAAAGATGGATGAGCCATGAAGGTTTCTCGTTTATTAACAAATGGGAAAAAGCCAAAACGGGCGAGTCTACGACCGGTTTTTTCTGGTCGCGAGACGTTGTATTCAGCCAAGTCACTTTTAACATGGCCAAGGGAAGTGGTCGAGCCCGAATCCAACCGATGGGAGTCGAGGTTTCGGGGCGTGTTAGAGTTTCCTGCGGCTACGTTACAATAAGCCAGCTTCATCCCCTTTCCCAAGAGCACCCAAGAGCTTCCCTATGAATCCTACCGACCTCTCCGTCCCTGATCCGAGTCCTGTTCTGGAATTGCTAGAGGCGTTCCGCAAATCCAAGGTCATGTTTGCAGCTGTCGAATTAGGGGTCTTCGACGTCTTGAACTCGGAAACAACGTTGGACAGCCTGGTCCAAAAGCTAGGGTGTGATCGCGTTGCCTTGATGACGTTGCTAGACACTTGCACCTGCATGGGGCTGCTCGCGAAACGGGGAAACACTTATGTCAACACATCGGTCTCCACCACTTACTTAACGCAAGCAAGCGAACGCCGGATGACGGGGTACATTCATTATTCGAATCGCGTCATGTGGAAGATGTGGGGCAATTTGGAAGATACCGTCCGCGAGGGAACTCATCGGTGGAAACAGACCTTTGACTTCGATGGCCCGATTTTTTCCCACTTCTTCAAGACGGAGGAAGCCATGAACGAATTTCTTATGGGGATGCACGGATTTGGTTTAATCACCTCGCCCACCATCGTCAACGCGTTTGATTTGAGTCGTTTTCGTACGATGGCCGATCTGGGTGGAGCCACAGGGCATTTGGTACTTGCGGCTTGCCAGCGTTACCCTCACTTGCAGGGAGTGGTATTCGATTTACCTCATGCGTTGGGGCTTGCCCGAAAAATGATTCAGGAATCGCCTGTTGCGGACCGGATGCAGGTGATCGGTGGGGATTTCTTTCACGATCCACTTCCCAATGCGGATCTTTATGCTTTGGGACGCATCCTTCATGATTGGAATGATGAGCATGCGCAGCAATTGATTCAAAGAGCCTATGATGCATTGCCATCGGGAGGTGGGCTTCTGATCGCCGAAAAGATCTTAGCAGAAGATTCGACGGGACCGCGATGGGCTCTGTTGCAAAGCATGAACATGCTGGTTTGCACCGAAGGCCGCGAACGCACGCTTGCCGAGTATGGAACAATGCTTTTTCAAGCGGGTTTCACGCAAGTAGAAGCCGTCAGAACCTCGGTACCATTAGATTGCATCCTAGCCATCAAACCCTAATAGCCCCCGATAGGGGATCTGGCCTCAGATCCATGCTCCTGCCAATCGTCGCAAAGCAGCAACTCAAAAGTCCAGCTCTGTCTCCGAAGAGATGATTTCGCAGCCACGGAAGCCAATGGAGTCAATCGCCTTTAGCCAGCGCATCGCAAATGAATTCCCAGGTTGATCAAGGATCCTACCTGGGGGCGAAGCGTATCAGCCCCGATGTCTCTTTCGGGGCTTGCGACAGACATTCGCGCTGGCGATACTAACGTCAGACTTTAAAGTGTGATTGATATCCCGCTGGTTGTAGATTTTTATTTGTTGAGGGGCATCGATCGATGGTTGGTTCGCGATTTTGGGTTGTTCTCGCTGCCTTATCTGGCTTTCTATGTGTCGCGATCGGCGCAATGGGGTCGCATTCGTTGCCCGACCGGTTGGCCAAACAGGGTTTTACTGAAGGCGAAGTTACGAAGAAACTTGGCCAGTGCGAAATTGGCGTGAAGTACCAGGCATACCATTCGCTAGCCATTTTGGCATTGGGCATTTCGCCCGCTATTCGGCAAAGAAAAGCCTGGAAAACAGCCTGCGGTATGTTTTTAGCCGGGATGCTTTTATTTTCCGGTGGCCTCTACAGCATGGTGTTTCTGAACCAAATCGGTCATTGGAGCATCGTTCCGGCAGGTGGTTCTCTCTTGATGCTTGGCTGGTTGATCCTTGCAATCGGGACGATTTTTCCTGACAAATCGGTTGCGACGACTGGCATTTTGGGTAGCTAGGTTCAATACTTAGAGTGTTGTGTGTGGCACATACATCCAACACCAAGTATGTCGATTATCTTCCACGAAGAGGAATTAGCGAAATGTTGAACCGTAGTTTTACAAAGTGGGCGCTTGCTGCGATCGCTTCGGTTTCCTTCGGAGCGATAGCGGCCGAACCCGCCTCTGCTCATTTCCCTCGTCATGGTTTCCGACACTGCTATGGTGGTTACTATTCGGGCTTCTACGGTTGGGGCGGTTACGGATATGTTTCGCGTTACCGAGTTGCACCTTGGTGTTTCGCACCTCGAGTTGTCACTTACAACTATTGCCCGCCGGTTGTCGCTTGGCCTGTTAGAACTTACTACGTGGCCCCGACCTACTATGTCGCACCCACTTATTATGTGGCTCCGACGTATTATGCTGACCCGTGTGCTCCAACTTGGGGAAGTGTCAATTATGAGGTAGGCACACCTTTCGCATCGACTCGCGGACCTTCGGATTTTCTTGCTAACCGGTCGTTTGCGTCAACATCGAACTCTGGCATCACGAATTCGGGCACGGTCCCCAAGTGGGGTAATGGGCTTTCCCAAAAGAGTGCTTTCCGAGTTGCTTCCTCCAATCAAGCAGATGGAAAGCAGAATCTGCGGTCCTCAGGTTCTCAGTTTCAAGAAGAGGTCGAAGCCAACGATGCCGCCATGTATGTTGCGTCGAAGCCACGTGTTGTTCAACCTTACTCACCGATTTGGACCAAGGCAGCCGTTGGAATCGTGGATGACATGATTGAAGCTGGCCGCTTTGACGATGCCCAAGCTTCTTGCAGCAGCATGGAAAAAATCGAGCAGCCGAAAGGGGCCGGTGTTTACCTGCGACAGGGTTTGCTTAAGTACTTTGCATCCCAAGACCATTCCACAGCCTCTACCGAGAGTGTCTTAAATCTTCTGAACCAAGCCTGTGCGTCAGGCAGTCGGCTTTCGGCGGACGAACTGAATAGCGAATCGCTTCGCACCTATTTCGCCGCATGCGTTATCGATTTGGACGCGACCTTAGAACGTTTGTCGAAATCGGTTTTAGACAATCCCGAAAGCTCGGAGCGTGAGCTTCTTTTGTTGACCGTTCTACTAAAGCTAGAAGGCCAAGGCGAGCGAGCGAGCGTGTTTGCCAAGGAAGCGGAACAATTGGCGTCTCAATCCAGTTCCTTTCGTTGGAGCAATTTGCTCGTAGCGTGCCAAGAGTAGAGGCAACGAGCTAGCGAACTCACAACCATTCCCGGAAACCGCAGAAGCTTGCGATTCCGGCTTCGACGGTGGTGGTGGTCACTAATTCCTTGGGGCGACTACGGAACGTCGGGTTCGAGAACGTAGGGTTCGAGAGAGCCTGAAGGAACGAGAAGTCGCCATACCTTGCGGTTCGGATAGCTCTTTACCAACTGCTGATTCGATTCTGGACTTGCGAATCGTCCCCACACCATTTTTGCGTTGGGAATGTCCGCTTCGTTGTACACCCATTCTTCATTCACGTTATGGCCGCTTTGGTACTCCACGAGAATCAAATGCGATTCATCGGATTCTCTAAGACGGTTGACCAAGCGTTGTCGTTCATCAGCCCAGTCAACCTGCCACCCAGGTTGGTTCGTCGCTCGAGCATAGCACGTGTAGGAAAGCGCAACCGATTGACAACCGAATAAGAAACCAAGTATCAAGAATTCTGCGCGACGTCGAGAGTGCGATAAGGTAGATTGGAATTGAAATCGTGTTGCTATCCATGTCGATAACCTTTTCAAGACAAAAGAAAACAACAGGATCGCAATTGGAATAAGTGAGGCGACATATGCGGGCATTACCCAGGGTACGCAATTGATCGCAAGGATTGCTACGAGAGCTACAACCAACAACCAACCTGATTGCCGGCGTCCTGTTTGCCAAGTCAGAATTGCCATGGGCAAGACCGCGAATCCAACTCCCCAATGCAACAGGATATGAAAACCTCGATTCCCAAGCTGCGACAGGTATCCAGCAAAGGATCGTG
>CAITIF010000582.1 GCA_903892365.1 uncultured Pirellula sp.
AGTGCGTCAGGTCACGACGACTCTCAACCATATCTTGACCGAAAGGACGCTTTATTGCAGAGATGTTCCCGTCTCGCAATGAAAACTTCACAATAACTTCATGGTTACATTACAGTTCAAGACGATCTGCAAATTGTTTTTGCCTTATCCTGGTCGGAAATGGTAGTGGTCGGATGTCCAATAGCGATAGCTATTTTCAGGGATTGTTTCGGGGATCAGTGGTTTAAATGTCGTCAGAAGCCAAATTCGGATTAAGCGGAACCCAGGTTTGGCCAACCATGTTTTTTCATCGTTTGTGGCATATGCACCATGAACAGAGCGAGGACATCCTGACTTTTCTTAGGCATCTGAAGACCAAGCAAGAGAGTCGAATCGCCAGTGGAGTTGCCGTGGGGTCAAAATCAAGCCAGGGGCTTTACGAGGGGAACTTTGATCTGTTTCAGGAATCTGACGAAAGTCTCCAGCGGCTTGTTTCCTTCATACGAGCGACGCTAGCGTCCTCGGTGAGTATCGCTAACGGGAATGAAACGCCAGCCAGCAACATTTCCATTCGATTTATGGATAGTTGGTACCATGTTACGAACGATAGCGGATTTCACGACGCACACTTCCATCACGGTTGTTCTTGGTGTGGAATTTACTACTTAAGACTAGGTACAAGCGGAGTTCGCGAGGGGGCTTCGGCTCCTAACGGAGGCAGCCGATTTTATTCGCCGATTGGTCTGGGCGGAGGATATCGCGATTATGGAAACAAGTACCAGTCGGCTACCATCGACGTACCTTTGACCGAGGGTATGCTTCTTCTCTTTCCGTCTTATTTGATGCACAGCGGTCTACCCTACCGAGGCGAAGAAGACCGCGTGGTGATTGCGTTCAATGCACAAGCGCATTTGATTGTCCCCTAGGACTTCGTTGAAGAGCGATCTCAGCTTGAATTGTCAATCGCTTGTGTTTTGTTTTGAACGGAGGCAAGGCTATCAACTTGTATTAACAATCTACTGCACCGAAGAATGGAATGTTTAGAAATCTAAACACGATCTTCGTCATTCATTGATCGTTTCTTCTTCGTTTCTAAGTTGGACGTTTGTGGTTTGTGACAACAATGCTCGCACTGCGGATTGTACGGGTCGTACCGAAACGTTCACTCAAGTCGTTGCGAAGAGTTGCAGCTATGGGGTGGTGAACGTTTTGAGGCAAATCGAACTTTCTATGTTATTGCGTCAAGATTGATTTTTGTTATTCAAGCGGAGAATTACGATGGCTTTTCGAAAAGGTAGTGCAATTTCCAACCTGTCCCAAGCTCTCAAACGACTCGTTCGTCGCGGCAAGGTTTCCCGATTCGAACCCAAACGAATTGCTCGTCGGCGATTCTTGGAGCAACTTGAATCTCGTCAATTGATGGCAGTCAATATCGTTGGTCTTAGTCCAGCAGATGGGGCAGTGAACTGGCCTTTAAACACAGATCTAACGCTTACGTTTGATACTGCGGTTGTTAAGGGGCAAGGAAACATTCACGTCGTACGCAACGATACTGGAACCCTCGGTGTTGCCGTTGATGTGAAGTCCACGAACGTTTCGATTTCGCCAAGCGGGACTGTGGTAACCATCGACTTGCCCGAAGATTTGTTGGCTGGTGAGGCGTATCACGTGCTACTTGATAACGGAACCTTCATCGATCCTGCAGTTGGACCGACTGCGAATGCAATGTTGCTTGAGCAGAACTTTGACCTACTCCCTCTTCTGCCATTCTTCACTCAGGGTGGCGGCGACGGAACGGATTACACGTTGGTTCCGCCCCTTAATTTCTCCGTGGATAACTCGTTGATGGAGCCAGACGGAATTGCTGGTGTTCCGGAATGGCGAGGTTGGAGCTTTGCAGACAAGGGTTCTTGGATACGACAAGCCGGTCAATCCCGTGATGCGTTTACCCTGGGCAGCGGAACGATCGCCGTCGGGGACCCTGACGAGTACGACGATGTGAATGACCCTGCTGCTTTGAACAGTACTCTCTACTCTCGATCTATTGACCTGACAGGCGTGGCAGCCAATAGCGTGGTGCTCGAATTCGACTCAAGTTTCCGTCCGGAAGATTCTCAAGTTGGTATCCTTCAGGTCACCTTCGATGGCGGATCCACATGGGAGCAATTATTGCGTTTAGATGCTTCAAATACGAACAACGACCCTATTAGTCCAACCAACATCAATAGTAATCTCAATGAGCGGCTCAGGTCCGGTGTCAATACTGGAGCGAGTTCTGGCGGATTCGGCAACATTCCGTTCCGCAGTGTCAACAATCCGGTAGGTGCGACTTCTGCTCAATTTCGCTGGAGTGTCGTTGGGAGCAATGATTTTTGGTGGGCAATCGATAATTTAAAGGTTACCGGGCAAACCGCTGGCACTCCCTTTTTGGGAGTAAGCAGCTCCACCGTTTGGAATCTGGATATACCCACACTGACGGTTGACATCGCCCAGGCTTCTATCAGTGAAAATGGTGGAACGGCAATTGGTACCGTATCGAGAAATGGATTGCCCGATCCATTGAACGATTTCGTTGTGAATTTGGTAAGCGGTGATACGACGGAAGCGTCTGTTCCCGCAACAGTTACCATTTTGGCTGGTGCGCTTTCAGCTAACTTCACGATCACCGGGGTGGATGATACGGAGAGCGACCGCACACAAACTGCGATCATCACGGCTTCCGCTCCGACGTACGAGTCGGGTTCCAAGAGCATTGATGTGCTTGACGATGAAGGTCCAAAGATTGTCACGTTGAGTCCCGCCGATAATGCTACCGGTATCGACTATCAAGCCAACTTGATCATGACCTTTGACACGCCAGTTGTCCGAGGAAGCGGGTTGATTAACTTGGTTCGCACCAATGGAAATCTTCTTGTCGATAGCATCGACGTGAACGACGCTGCTAAAGTAAGCGTGTCGGGCTCGACCGTTACCATCAATCCGTCCGTTAACTTGAATGGTTTGACGGATTATTACGTCGTGATGGACGACGGCGTCCTTCTTGATGCTTCGACCACAGTAACTCCTAATGCTGTTGTTCACACCCAGAACTTCAATTTGCTTCCGTTAGGTCCGTTTACCGCTGGTGCAGGCGGAGATGGAACTGACTTCACCAAAACGCCACCGCTTGGCTATGCTGTTAACAATTCGGCGATGCCCGGACCGACCACGTCCGATTTTTATGGTTGGACATTTGTTGATAAGAATGCTTGGGCAGCCAGGGGTGGTTCAGGCCGGCCCAACTTTGCGAATGGAAGCGGTACTATTGCGGTTGCTGATGCGTCGCTCTGGTCAACCAATGGAACCGATTTGTTCAGCAGCCGCATGACAACGGCGCCATTTAGCCTTGCAGGTATGAGTGCAGATTCCTTGACTCTTGAATTCGCAGTATCCAACCGTGGAACTTCGACTTCGATCGCTCGCGTAGAAGCCAGTTCCGACGGTGGCGCAACCTGGACGAATCTTGTAGAGTATGTCGGCGACAATGTGGATAATTCCCGAATTGTCATCAACAGCACTGGTTTGGTCAGTGGTGCAGGGTTCTTCTCGGTATCCCCTTTGCTGAACCCAACTTCGGGAACGATGCAGTTCCGATTTTCGGTTTTGGACGCGACCGCCGGTTGGTTTGCAGTCGATGGAATCAAGGTATCGGGAGCCAAACAAGGTGTGCCATTCCAAGGAATCGCCACAGCATCCGATTGGAATTTTACGACCGGTATCGCTCCGACACTCACGGTATCGACCAACAATCCATCGATGAGTGAGAATGGCGGAACGCTGACTGGAACGGTCACTCGCAATATCGTCACCAATGTTCCTGTGACAGTGACCTTGTTGAGCAGCGATACCACCGAAGCAACTGTTCCCACAACCGTGGTTATTCCGGCGAACG
>CAITIF010000583.1 GCA_903892365.1 uncultured Pirellula sp.
CCGGCTGACAGTCATCGACGTGGTTTGCTCACTCATGGATCGTTGTTGGTAGTGACCAGCAATCCGACTCGTACCAGTCCTGTCAAACGAGGTCTTTTTATTCTTGAAAACATCCTGGGGACACCTGCCCCTCCGGCCCCTCCGAATGTTCCTAGTTTAGAAGAATCGAAGTCGGGCAAGCTTGAGAAGGCATCTCTCCGAGAGATCTTGGAATTCCATCGACGCGATGCTGCTTGCGCTGCATGCCATCAACGTATGGATCCATTGGGGCTGGCGATGGAAAACTACAACGCGATCGGGCAATGGCGCGACATGGAGCGAAGTGTCGCAAAAGGGCAGAACCAACGCGACGCTGTCAAGCAAGCGATCGATGCTTCGGGCAAGCTGATGTCGGGCGAATCGTTTTCTGGAGCGGAGGAGTTAGCTGAGATACTTGCAGCCAATCGCAAGGAAGATTTCTACCGTTGTTTGACAGAAAAAATCATGACGTTTGGGCTAGGGCGTGGAATGACTTATCAGGACACGACAGCCATCGACCAAATCATTGCTAGAACACAGAAAGAGGATGGCAAAATGAAATCCCTTTACAAGGCCATCATTACAAGCGTTCCATTTACTCATCGCCGCAAAGACATTGCGGAGCCTACCTTAGCGAGCCAACCCTAATGAATCGAAATGCAATCGATCGACGCCGCTTTCTGCGAGCCTCAGGAATCGCGCTTGCTTTGCCAGCGCTTCCAAGTTTGGGAAAAGCGTTTTCTGCTTCCGCAGGTTCTTCGGCATCCACACTGCGATTGTGTTACCTGTATGTACCCAATGGGGTCAACATGGAGCACTGGAGACCGAGCGGAGACGAAGATGCTTTAACGCTAAATCGCTCCACGGCCGCGTTAGAACCGCTTCGTAATGATTTGCGTTTCATTTCCGGCTTAACCCATCAACACGCCTTTGCCGGGAATGATGGAGGGGGCGATCATGCGCGAGCCAACGCGTCCTACTTAACTGGGCAACGCGCTTATAAAACAGCGGGCTCCGATATTCGCATTGGGGTCTCGGCGGATCAGGTGGTTGCCCAGCATTATGCGGAAACAACACGCTTGAAGTCGCTCGAATTGTCATGTGATGGAGTTCGCAAATCGGGGCAATGCGATTCGGGCTACGCGTGTGCTTACCAATTTAACCTTGCATGGGCTGACGAGCGTACGCCGGTTGCACCAGAATCCAATCCAAGGCTGGTGTTCGAACGTCTATTTGGAAACGGGACTCATGGCCAACGCCGCGAGAACTATCAATTGCGACAAGCCAGCCAGCGATCGATGTTGGATTTCTTGAAAGACGAAACGAAATTGGTTCACCGCAGTTTGGGGCGGGAAGATCAAGCGAAGTTAGACGAGTATCTAAGTGGCGTTCGAGACATTGAATCTCGCATTGAAAAGGCGGAGCGGTTTGGCTTCCCGCAAGATCCTGATCATCCGACACCCTCTGGAATTCCAGATAGTTACCGGGAACACATTCGATTGATCTCCGATGTGTTGACGCTTGCGTTGGAAACCGATTCAACTCGGGTCGCGACCTTCATGTTCGCTCATGATGGAAGCAACCGATCTTTCCGCGACATCGAGATTGGAGATGGGCACCATGATTTGTCCCATCATCAGCGTAACCCAGATCGCCTAGAGAAGATTGCAAGGATCGACACTTTTTATTGTGAGCAACTAGCTTATTTTCTGCAGACGTTAAAAGATCGCAAGGATGCTAGTGGCCAATCGCTTTTGGACAGCACCATGGTTGTATACGGCAGCGGGATCAGTGACGGCGACCGGCACAATCATGACGATTTGCCGGTGATTGTCGCAGGTGGAAAGGCGGCAGGGCTTCGCGGTGGAGTGCATCAAAAGCTTTCCGATGCAACACCCATGGCGAATCTCCATTTAGAACTGATCCGCAGGATGGGAGTCTCGATCGACCAATTCGGGGATTCCACCGCACCGCTTCATCTTGTCTAGCTCATCTGTCCGACTGATGTCCAGAAATATCGAGAACAAAGTCAGATGCCTAGCTGGATGGAGGGACGGATCAACTGAACTTCGTTTTGAGCTTTAAAAAGTGAGACTCGAAAAGATGGTACGACAGGAATGCAATCAAGGTAATTAGCCCAAAGATGGTAGACACGTACAGGATGCTGGAAAGTATTGGGTTAGAAGGCATGCAAGCCGCAAAGCTTGCGAGAGGTAGAAGTGTGACGATCGGTAGCTGAACTACATACATGCCATACGAGTACTTTCCGA
>CAITIF010000584.1 GCA_903892365.1 uncultured Pirellula sp.
CCAACTGCCAACTGCCAACTCCCCGCTACTCCCCGCTGGCCCCCCTCGGACTCTGAGGGGAGATTCGGTAGGATATGCGCATGAACCTTACACCTTCCCGTTTTGCGTCCCTTGTTTTGTTTCGATTCACTGGCGAAGACCGGCCTGGCTTGACCGCTAGTCTGTCCCAGCTTTTGGCGGAATTCGAATGCTCCATCATTGATGTCAACCAAGCTGTCATTCACCAATCCCTGCTTTTGGGGCTGTTGGTTCGTATCCCGTCAGAAAAGGATAGCGATCGAGTGATTCTGGAAATGCAAGAGCTGGGGAGCACGCTGGGACTGAAGTGCAATCCAAAACGGATCGCCGATGAAGACTACGATCTTTGGGTTGACAGGCAGGGGAAATCGCGATTCATTTTGACTTTGTTATCGCGATCCGTCACGGCAACTCAGTTTCATGCGGTTAGCCAAATGCTAGCAGACCAGGGGTTGAACATTGACGTCATCACAAGGCTTTCAGGTCGACCGCCTCGGATTCCAACCGATACATTGACTCGAGCGTGCGTGGAGTTTTCGCTGCGCGGTGAACCTGGAGATTCGGCCCAATTGAAAGCCAGTTTGCTCGAACTTTCCAGCCGGCTCAATTTAGACTTGGCATGGCAACGCGACGATGCGTTCCGTCGAAGTCGCCGAGTGGTCGCGCTGGATATGGATTCGACCTTGTTGCAGGCCGAGGTAATAGACGAACTTGCCAAGGAAGCGGGGGTTGGCGATGAAGTGAGTGCGATCACGGAAGCGGCCATGCGTGGCGAGCTCGATTTTGACGAGTCGTTACGCAAGCGAGTTCAATCGCTTGCCGGCCTATCCGAGGATGTATTGCCGAAGATTGCAGAGCGGTTAGTTCTAACGGAAGGGGCAGAGCGATTGCTTTCCACTTTGCGGCGGTTTGGATATCGCACCGCGATTTTATCGGGCGGCTTCACTTACTTTGGAAATTTCTTGCAGCGCAAGTTGGGAATCGATCATGTGTATGCGAATGAATTGGAAATCATCGACGGCAAGTTAACAGGCCGCGTGATCGGTCCCATTGTGAATGCGCAAAGAAAGGCGGCGCTCTTGGATCAGTTGGCTCAGGAGGAAGGAGTCGATCGCAAACAATGCATCGCAATTGGAGACGGGGCAAATGATTTACCCATGTTAGCCAGGGCAGGGCTAGGCATTGCATTTCACGCCAAGCCGGTGGTCAGACTAGCCGCCGAGCATCAAGTGTCCACAATGGGGCTCGACGCAGTTCTGTATTTGCTCGGCGTTCGAGACCGCGACATTTGAGTGATAAGGAGTTAAGGAGTATGGAGTAAGATTTCGATCTTTGTAGGCTGTAACAAGTCGCTTTGGACGCAGTTACGGCATGGAGTGCTAGATACAACTGACTCGTTCGATGAGGAAATAAGATTCCAGCGGGGCTGCCGTAACTGCGCTATCGCTTGTTACGGCCTACGGGGTGTTACTGCCTACGCGTTTGTCACGGCCAACGGTGAATGACACCGAGGCAGGGTAGGGGGGCGAAGTTTGAAGTTTGAAGTTGGAAGTTGGAAGTTGGAAGTTTGAAGATGAGGGGCTGTTGGATTGCGGTTCGTAGGAGAAGCTTTTGGTTTGTATCCCTAATAGGGCAGGGGGGCAGAGGCAAAACACATTCGAAATTTGTAGCAAGACACCTTTCGTTCGCATTAGCGGCGTTAGGAAGTTGTCCAGCCTCGTTCACACTCACAGGCTCGACATGAATCAGCGCAAAGTAACACATGCCCTTTCACGGCGACTGTCGCTGGGAGGCTGCTAGTCGAAATGCCATAAACTCATCTTTGTGTTTTCCCTTGCAGAACCGGCGAAGCGTAGCCCTTGGTCTCAAGCCGCCGCAGGTAAGCCTGGGCGGTGGAGAAGTCTATGTCCTGAGGGGAGTGCAGGGCGGTGTGGATCTGACGAACCGGACTTTCCTAAACTTTTCGAGTTCTTTGACGATAGGTGCGAATGGACTTGGAGAGATGCGAACGGCGAAAGCCCTTGCCGGACAAAAATCGCTGGAAGTCTTCGGCATGATCGAAGTGTTGCAGCTGGACGTGGTAATAGTTCACGAACTCGAGAATGGCCAGCAAGCACAGCAGGCTCGCTCCGACAAGACTTGCGGAAATGCGTGGCAATGTCGAGATCGCCTCCGCAACGGTGGCAATCACGGCGAGGATGATCAGTATCAATGCCGGCCAGCGACAGAGATCTAGCCAAGGTGTCCATTGCTCTTCGGACTTGGGATTACCTTCCAGTCCGTCGACAACCATCTTCCAAGCGAAGGTGCCGACGACAAGCAGGAATGAAGTGGCAAGCATGGCAGCTAGGACCGCGATAGTAATCTGCCCCTTCGCAAAGACTGATATGAGAAACCACGCGATGGCGGGCACGAGAACCACATTCGCACCTTCCATCATCCAATACGGCTTCAGTCGTTTCAGCAAGTTGTCGCGCCGCGCCGAAACCGTTGTGGTGTCTTCTCGAGACTCCGGACCTGGTTCGGAGGATGATGGGATGGTATCAGTCGACATGGTCGCAATCAAGTTTATCGATCAGGGAAGATGGAGCCCCTAGTTTGGCCTTGATGATCCTGGGAAGCAAGGCTCCAAAAAGATGGCAAGCG
>CAITIF010000585.1 GCA_903892365.1 uncultured Pirellula sp.
CGTTCATGATTTGCTATGCGATGATTGGTCCTTCAGTTCTTTTGGGACAGGCTTTATCCACGTCGGATTGGGATATCGGTTTGTCGATTGGAAGCAAGATCCATGAACAAAAGCTACATGCGCATATGAAGTTTCTGGCGGACGACTTGCTCGAAGGTCGCGGTCCTGGTTCCAAAGGGGACGCGATTGCGCAGCTGTACTTGGAGACTCAATTTCAAAGCCAAGGGCTGAAGCCTCTTGAATCGCTGCAGTCGTATCGGCAGAAGTTTCCAATGTTGGGCTTAACCACGAAGCCTAGCAAGGGATGGAGTCTTTTGAAAAAGGGAAACGCTAGCCAGGTTAACGACACAGACTTTAAGTACTTCGATGACTTTATTGCTGTCGCAGGTAAGCCAGCTTCGGAGATTGCAGTGGAGCAAGCAGAAATCGTCTTCGTGGGCTACGGGATACAAGCGCCGGAATACCAATGGGATGATTTTAAGGGCATGGACATGTCCGGCAAGATTTTGTTGATGATGAACAATGATCCCGAGAGCGATCCCAAAATGTTTGCAGGTACGCGCCGACTTTATTATGGAAGATGGGACTACAAATACGAAAGCGCAGCAAGGCAAAATGCGGCTGGTGCAATTATTATTCACACGACACCGTCGGCCGGTTATCCCTTTACCGTGATTCAGACATCCTGGACGGGCGAGCAATTTGAATTGCGTGATGGAGATGCAAATCGAATCGACATGAAAGCATGGATGACCAACGATGCATCATCGAGGCTGGTTCAGCAAGCCGGTTTCGATCTCGACGAACTTCGCAAGCAAGCCGAATCGAAGGACTTTCGGCCGATCCCGCTTGGCATCTACCTAACGACCAAAATCGAATGTGAAGTGCGAGAAAAGGAAACGTCAAACGTGATTGCTGTCTTGCCCGGAAGCGATCCGGTCTTGTCTGATGAAAGTGTTGTATT
Source organism: uncultured Pirellula sp. (assembly GCA_903892365.1). GTDB lineage: Bacteria > Planctomycetota > Planctomycetia > Pirellulales > Pirellulaceae > JBKCUI01. Next base: position 965 of record CAITIF010000585.1, read on the forward strand.
CATGGCTCACCACGATCATATCGGGCTTGCGATGGATCGAGACATTCGGGGCGACAATATTTACAACGGAGCCATCGACAATGCCTCTGGAACTGCCTCGCTGTTGTCCATCGCTTCCGCAGTCTACGAGAGTGGCATTCGCCCGAAACGTTCTCTGATTTTTGCGGCGGTCGGAGCGGAAGAACAAGGTTTATTGGGCTCAAAATATTATGCCTTGCATCCCCCAGTGCCCAACGGCTCGCAATCGGCGGTGGTCAATATTGATGGATTGAATTTCCTTGGACGAACCAAAGACGTGAATGTGATCGGCTTCGGTAAGAGCTCGTTAGATTCTTTGGTGGAGCGGATGGCCAAGTACCAAAATCGCGTGGTCGTCCCTGATCGGGAGCCCAGCAAGGGGTACTACTACCGCAGCGATCAATTCTCGCTCGCTAAAGTGGGGGTGCCAGGCGTTTATCTTCATACGGGTCATGCTTTTTTGGACCGTCCAGAAGGTTGGGGAAAAGAGCAACTCGATCGCTGGACGGAAAAGCACTACCACCAACGATCCGACGAATACGATCCTAACTGGGATTTGTCAGGTGCGGTCGAAGACGTGCAGCTGCTTTTTCAAGTGGGTTGGATTGCTGCCAACACGGCGGGCATGCAAACCTGGGCGCCGGGTGACGAATTCGAAGCGGCCAGAGCGGACGCTATATCCAATGGAAAGTAGTTGGGCTATTTGAGACGTTCGACCTTGCCACCTTTGAGCCGAATCAGGGAGTCGCATTGTTGGGCAATATTCTCGTCATGGGTCACCATGACGATCGTTAGCCCCGTTTCCTCATTGAGATTTTTCAGCAATTGAAGAATAGATTGACCGGATTCCTGGTCTAGATTTCCAGTCGGTTCGTCTGCCAATAAGAGTTTAGGATCGGTGATGAGTGCTCGGGCGATCGCTGTACGTTGCATCTCGCCACCCGAAAGTTCGTTCGGCTTATGGTTTAATCGATGGGAAAGCCCTACCATTTCTGACAACGCCTTGGCACGTTCGATGATCTTGGACCGATTGCGCAGGTAGGAAAAGACACTTTGCCCGATCATGGCTGGAGCGATGATGTTCTCGAGCAATGTCAGTTCGGGAAGCAAATGATAAAATTGGAAGATCATTCCGAGTTGTTGGTTGCGAAACGCGTCTCGCTTTCGGCTCGAAAGATTATCGATGCGTTCTTCGGCGAACCAGATCTCCCCGCTGTCTGGGCGATCGAGTGTTCCAAGCAGATGCAAAAGAGTGCTTTTGCCTGATCCGCTTTGTCCGACAATTGCAGTGATTTTTCCGTGCTCCGCGGAAAAGTCGACTCCCTTCAAAACCGCAACGCTTGTTTTGTGCCGTCGATACGATTTGGTGACATCTTTCGCAACAATCATCGAAGGCTTTTCAGTGATCTGTAAACGCGGCGACGATCCGTTGGACGAAGTGCTCGTTGAGCGAGGTGCATTTTCAGCATCCATTTCTGCATGGACCACCCGAAGCTTGCCGATCGAGGGCTGATTTTGAGAAGTCGCTTTTTTGACTAAACTATTCATAGCGTAAGGCCTCCACGGGATGCATTCTGGCAGCGCGAATCGATGGTAGAACACTCGCTAACACAGCGATGATGACTGAGCCAATGCTGACCCAAACCAGCATGAGGGGATGAACAATGGTTGGGATACTATCAAAGTAGTAGACGGTAGGATCAAAGACTTCGCGACCCGTGATCCATTCCAGCACTCTCGCAATTTCATTGATCTTCCAAACAAATAACAGTCCACAGATCACACCGACGCCTGACCCAACCGTCCCTAACAAGACGCCGTATCCGAGGAAGATCGATGCGATTCCCGTTCCCGGTGCTCCCAGCGATTTGAGAACTCCGATATCGCGAGTTTTCTCCACAACGATCATAAAGAAGGTTGCCAAGATGCCGAATCCGGCAACGGCAATAATCATGAACAACAGAATATTCAGAATGGTTGTTTCCAATTGAACAGCAGCGAGTAGCGGGCCTTGTGTGTCACGCCATGAGTTGACTTGAACATATGACTCAGAGGGTGGAAATTCGTCTCGTAAAATGTCGCGGCATTTCGAAAGATCCGCACCCTTGGCCAACTTGATTTGAATCGAAGTAACGGCACCTTGTTGCGAGATCGGATCGATCATCCCGCGAGAACGTTGAAGCATCTCAATGGGGACGAAAGCAAAGGTTGCGTCATACTCGCTCATTTTGCTCTCGTAAAAATCCACCACCGTGAACTGTTCGTCGATTGCTCGCGGTGGGGTGCCCGCGTTTGGGAAAGCCACGCTGACATCATCGCCAGGGCGGATAAAGAAGTAGTCTTTCACTTGGCCTTCGGAATCACGCCCTCGAACACTTCCAATTCCAATCCCAAGCACAATTCCTGTTCGCTGTTCTTTGGAAGCGTCAAACAAACGTCCTTTGCTGGGGCTTTGAACCAGCGGCGTGCTGGGGCCC
>CAITIF010000586.1 GCA_903892365.1 uncultured Pirellula sp.
GGTCAAGCCTACGGTCGCTTCCGCCATGATATGCAGGTCGACATCATTATCCAGAGGCACTTCGCGGACGTGTACTTTCAGAATGGCTTCGCGGCCTTTCAGAGTTGGCCTACCGACGGTAATCAAACGATCGAACCGACCTGGGCGAAGCAGAGCCGGGTCCAGGACGTCAGGACGGTTGGTTGCAGCCATGATAATGACGGAATCGGTTGGTGAGAAACCATCCATCTCGCCCAGAATTTGATTCAGCGTTTGTTCTCGTTCGTCGTGCCCGCCCCCTAGCCCTGCACCTCGTTGTCGGCCAACGGCATCGATCTCGTCAATAAAGACGATCGCTGGCGATTGCTCTTTGGCAGTTGCAAAAAGGTCGCGTACTCTGGACGCACCCACACCAACGAACATTTGAATAAATTCGCTACCGTTCACCGAAAAGAACGACACACCCGCTTCTCCGGCAACAGCTCGAGCCAGCAAGGTCTTTCCGGTCCCAGGAGGCCCATTCAAGAGGACTCCCTTGGGAACACGCCCCCCCAATTTCTGAAACTTCTCTGGCGCCTTCAGAAATTCGACAATTTCCTGCAAATCCGCCTTAACCCCTTCAAGCCCAGCAACGTCATCAAATGTTGTGTTTTGGTCGGAAGGCTCGAATCGCTTGGCGGTGGAGCGTGTGAAACTATTCAGAAACCCTCCCCCCATCATCGAATCGCGACTGCGTCGGAAAAACAGATACAGGCCAACAATCGTAACGATCAACATTGACAAGAAGATCAGCATCATGATGGTGCTGAGGGTGCCGCCTGGCACGACACTGTACTCAAAAGGCTCTTCACTAGCGGAAGCAACCGATTCTGGATCGTCAGGGTTGACCGCGGCTTGCTTCGACTTTTCACGCAATGCGTTCAACTTGGCAAAAAGCGCCGATTGGGCCTCTGTTCCGCTTGGGATGAAAACTTCGAAGTCCTTTTTGTACTTCTCTAGGGAACCGTCAAGTCCTTCCTTCGGCTTCTTGACTTTTCCGTAGTAATCGTAGGTGACCGGCATTTCGGGTGGGATCTTAAAGGAGCCCGAGATATTAGATTCGTAAACCGTTAATCTCTGGATATTCTCCTTGTCCAACTGCTCCAGGAAAAAGCTATAGTCGATTCGTGAACTCGACATTCCAGGAAGGAAGAAAAGCATCAGAAAGACGGCTAGCAAAATCAAGCCGATCATCCAGAAACCTTGCCCACGGCGGGCGGGTTGGGCTGACGGGCCTTCGGTTCGTTCCTGCTGGGGAGAATTGCTCATGAGCCAATGCTATCCGTATCACTAATACTTGGTAATGAAAATTCGGTACTCTCGTCCCGAATGGTTTCAACTGTTCCGAGCCCCAGATTGTAACCAAGCCGTTCGTTTGCTGGCAGGTCTAACCCTGTTTCCTGGACTTCCATCTTGGCTTTCATGCATTTTTTTGCTATTCCCAACAACAGCAAGTTGCGTCTTTGGCAACTTGGAGGCCTTTTGTGAGCCCGAACCATGAACCAAAAATCCTTTCCGACATACGAAATGGCAGAGCCACGGCACACTGCGCCCCACCCGGCTGCCGATCTCGGGAGCGAATCGCTTGTGACGTTGATTGAGTCGAAGCTTCATTTGCTGACAGAAATGAAACAGATGTCGATCAGTCAGACCGATCTGGTGGCACAGCATGACATGACAGGCTTGATGACCCTGCTTTCAAGGAAACAAAACTTAATGGACTCGCTTCACCAGGTCCAAGAGAGCTTAGCTCCCTTCCAATCGCAAGATCCGGAATCCCGGAAATGGTCTTCCCCAGACCGCCGTCGATCCTGTCAAGAAATGATAGCAAAATGCGATGAGCTCCTTCAACATTTGATTGTGATGGAAAATCGTTCGCTCGACAACATGACCGTCCAACGCGAGATTGTCGCCGCTCAGCTGCAGCAAAACATCGACGCATCCACCGTCCAGCACGCTTATCAAACGTCGGACTCGGATGAAACCTCGCTGGAAAGTTTTCTTTCGCTTGAAGGATAGTCATCATGTTCAACTCGATGTTTTCAAGTCCTTCGCTTAAAAGCCTTGAGCAAACGGTCTCCTTTACCGAGCGTCGCCATGCCATCTTGGCGAGCAATGTAGCCAACATGGACACGCCCGGTTATCAACAACGCGATTTGTCGTTGAATACGTTTCAGGACAACTTGCGAGATGCAATCCAAGCGGAACGGCAATCACAAGAAATGAGTCCTGGACTTCGCCTGGGAATGTTCGGTGCGGTGGAACAACCATCGCAACCATCCATAGAAGAAGCGAAAAACATTGCGATGGAAAACGTGCGCGATTCCATGAAGCAAATCGTTTACCATGACGGAAGCGACGATAATTTGGAAATGCACGTCACGCAGATTTCGAAAAACCAGTCGATGCACACGATGGCGGTTGCCATGATGAAATCGCACTACCGCCAATTGCAAATGGCAATTTCGGGATCCGTCAACGCGTAGCCCTACGAGTTATCGGGCTCGTAGTCTTGCCACATCCAAACAAGCGTATCCGCAAGCGTTTGCTCAAACACTTTGGAATCGCAGTGTTTTGTAGCCTTGCTAAAAACATACCTGTAATCGTAGCCTTTGGCTTGCAGCGCGGCTGCCGTGCGTTCGTTGGCCATCACCCAGTTATGGAACGTTCCTTCTTTGTCTTTAAAGCCGTTGTCATATTCGGACACATGGGTGAATATGCGAAGAGGCTTCTTTTCACTGTTCTCGATCAACTTCATGCTAGAGTGGTATTCCCAAGCGCCCAAAGGATAGGCCGCCTCTTCTGGTGCATCATCATCTTGCTGATCAACAAAAGTCCCGGAGTAGGTTATCAAACGTCGAAACAGATCTGGACGAAACCACCCCATCGTCAATGCAGCGGCTCCGCCCGAACTGCATCCCATGGCACCTTTGCCCCAAGGGTCTTTGGTAAACGCGATGTTTGGGAAAGACTTTTTGATCTCTCTGTTGGATAGCACAGCCGGCAAAACTTCTTCGTCGATGAATCGTGCCAGTCGGTCGGACATCGTGTCGTACTCGAGCCCACGTTGGCTTCCCTTGCTATCATCTCCTCCGTTTTCAACTGCGATGGCGATGAACGCAGGTAGCTTGCGTTTTCCAGGTTTGCCCGTCGTAAGATTATCCAACGCATTTCGGACCAAGGCCAAATTGCTTGGCCCATCATGCATCACCAGAATCGGGGCCTTGGAGCCGTCGCGATAGGCTGCTGGGATATACACGCAGATCTTGCGTTCTTTGCGAATGGATTTCTTGGGCTCCAAAGTCGAATCGTCGCCACGGAAGATCTTGCTATCCGACAATCGCATCGTGAATTCAAAATACTTCCCTTTTGGATTGCCTTGATCCTTCAGGTCCGAATCGATCATGTACTCTGGGCCGATCACCGATGAGCCATTGCCCTCGGCTTTCGAAAGAGAACGATCACGTTCATCCCCCGACACATCCGTTGCATCGAGCCCGACCAGACAACCAACGGTAAGAGCAAAAACGAATAAGAACTGACTTTGGAATGAAGACATCATGCTGCACTTAAAAAGAGGAAAGCGGAAACGTGTGAGCCCAGTATTGTACCATCCATTTTTAAAGACGTTTTAGACTTATGCGTACGCCTTGGTGCGATGCTATTTGCATCTCATGGGTGCATCTGGTACTGTGCCGCGACACATGTTTCGTGACAGAGACGCCCGGCGGCCAACACCCGTGGGCACATAGCGCGACTATTAGGCACACCTGTCTACGTGCGGAAATGGACGTGCATTTCCTCTTTCTTGCCGCATTCTCATGCTAAAGACTGGATCTTGCAACTTCATGGTAGCTTGGCATGCGTTTCGCTCTATGGCGTATCCTGCCAAGGCTCAAGTGGATTCGTGAGAAACGATTTGAACGATCAGCTGCCTTGCAAGGAACCACGCGAAGGTGCGTGCAACTCTCCCATTATTGTATTGAGGCAAACGAATGATTCATGAAGTCAGCGGTGATATCCTACTTTCCAATGCACAAGCAATTGCACACGGCGTTGCTCCGAACGATCATTTCGATTCTGGACTAGCGCTGGCTCTTCGAGAGAAGTGGCCATCCATGGCCAAGGACTTTCGCCACTTCGCTCACCAGTCTCATCCCAAGCCCGGTGAAATTTGGATGTGGGGCGGGACAGGAGGAGCCAGGATTTTCAATCTGATGACTCAAGAGGGAGACCACAATCACGGCTCCAGGCCTGGTAAAGCTTCGCTCGCCAACGTAAACCATTGCTTGCGTCGCCTGCGCCATCAGCTCGAATTAGAAAAGATTACTAGCGTGGCGCTACCCGCCTTAGCAACCGGTGTTGGTGGGCTCGCATGGGAAGACGTGAAGCCACTGATCGAACAGCACCTTGGGGATCTCAGCATTCCCGTTTACGTGTATACAACGTACCATGCTGGGATGAAAGCCGTCGAAAACGAATGAGTCCTTGGGAGAACTTATGAACAGCGCGACACCACGATCAGCAAGGGTACTGGTGCTCAACGCGGGCTCATCCACGCTCAAGTATGCGTTTTTCGAAGAAGCACGTCTCGTCGAGTCCGCGACGCTGGAAATGGTCGGGACGACAACCATTCAAAAAGCCGTACATTCCTTGTGCGTTCGCAAGACTCTCCTTCCAATCGATATCATTGCGTACCGTGTGGTTCACGGTGGCGTCGACTTGGTTTCGCCTGTAGAAGTTACATCTGGGGTGGTCGAAAAACTGAAAGCGACCACCCACCTAGCGCCGCTCCATCAAAAGCCAGCCCTAGAAGCTATCGAAACGGCTATGACCGTCGTACCAAAGGCGTTTCATGCAGCCTGCTTCGATACGGCTTTTCATGCGACGATGCCAGCGGAGGAAAAGCGTCTTGCTCTTCCGCGAGAGATGTACGATTTAGGGATTCGGCGATTTGGATTCCATGGATTGTCTTATGAATCGATTGTTCGCCAGCTACCGACGTTATCGGTCCGGGCTGCCCAGGGCCGAACCGTGGTCTGCCACCTTGGTAATGGTGCCAGCCTGTGCGGCATGATTGGTAGTCAAAGCAAGACGACCACCATGAGCTTTACACCTCAAGATGGATTGATCATGGGGACGCGTGCCGGACGCTTAGATTCGGGTGTGATCCTGCATCTCTTGCAAAACAATTACAGCGTCCAAGATGTTCAGCAGATCCTAACGAAGAAGTCCGGTTTGCTTGGAATTTCTTCGGTAAGCAGCGACATGCGCGAACTGATGCGACGCTCACTGGAGCATTTTGAATCGCATCAGGCAATAACCATGTTTTGCAACAGCGTTGCACGGGAGATTGCTTCCGCCGCCACATTCATCGGCGGACTTGACGCTCTTGTTTTCACAGCCGGCATCGGAGAGAACTGCGAATGGGTCCGAAGCCAAGTTGTGAAGAAGCTCGCTTGGATTGGCGGCGAGTTGGACGAAGCTAAAAATCAAGCCAACGCGACGCAACTCCATTCCTCATCGAGCTCATTCGAGATCCTACGTGTCGCGACCGACGAACAATCGATCATCGCCGAACACGCAAGAACCATTTGGAACCACGCTAAGTCACTTGCAACGAAACATACCGATGAATAAGTTTGCGACTCACGAAACCAAGACCGAAGAAATGAACGATTCCTTCAATCAGGAGCTGGCCCTGATCGATGCCTATTGGCGAGCGGCCAACTACCTATCGGTGGGCCAAATTTATCTTCTCGATAATCCGCTCTTGAAAGAGCCACTTCAGCGCGAGCACATTAAACCAAGGTTACTGGGACACTGGGGGACCACACCTGGCCTAAATTTCATTTACGCTCATTTGAATCGCGTTATACGACATCGCGACTTGAATATGTTATTGATCTGTGGTCCGGGGCACGGGGGACCTGGCATCGTCGCCAACGTTTACCTGGAGGGAACCTATACCGAGTTTTACCCGAACATCACTAAAGACACTTCGGGCATGCAAAAGCTGTTCCAGCAGTTCAGCTTTCCAGGCGGGATCCCATCCCACGTCGCTCCCGAAACTCCTGGTTCCATCCATGAAGGGGGCGAGCTGGGTTACGCTCTATCGCATGCATTTGGAGCTGCGTTCGACAACCCAGATCTGATCGTGGCCGCGATCGTTGGGGACGGAGAAGCTGAAACCGGGCCACTGGCAACGGGGTGGCATGGAAACAAGTTCCTGAACCCAGTTCGCGATGGGGCTGTTTTGCCGATACTGCACTTGAACGGCTATAAGATTGCGAATCCAACCTTGCTTTCAATCATCCCTGAACATGAATTGAAATCGATGCTTGTCGGTTTCGGTTACGATCCTATCTTTGTAACGGGATCCGACCCAGCGCTCGTTCATCGGGCCATGGCCAACGCGATGGATCGCTGCATCGAGACGATTCACGACATCTGGGGCACGTATCGACATGGCGCACCCATGTCGCGTCCAACTTGGCCCATGATTGTATTGAGGACTCCTAAAGGCTGGACCTGTCCCAAAGAGATCGATGGGAAATCGGCGGAGGGATCTTGGCGCTCGCACCAGGTGCCCATGAGCGACGCTCGGAAACCAGAACATGTCATCGTGCTCGAGAACTGGCTCCGAAGCTATCACCCCGAAGAACTGTTTGATGAATCAGGTCGCTTGAACCGCGATCTAGAAGCGTTGGCACCCGCCGGACCAAGACGCATGGGAATGAACCCTCATACCAATGGTGGACTTTTGCTGCGTGAACTGAAGTTGCCGGAATTGAGGCAGTTTGAGTTTCCAATCCAATCACCCGGCTCGCAGGTAGCTGAATCAACGGCCGTGCAAGGAAAGTACATCGCGTCGGTCATGGCGGAAAACATGGCTACCGAAAACTTCCGCGTTTTTAGTCCTGATGAAAATGCGTCCAACCGATGGGGCGCGCTTTTCAAAGTGACCAAACGCTGCTTGATCGACCCGGTTCCAGCTAACGCGGACGACGTAGCGCCAGATGGTCGAGTCCTTGAAGTGCTAAGCGAACATCAATGTCAAGGCTGGCTTGAAGCGTATTTACTGACAGGGCGTCATGGATTTTTCAACTGCTATGAAGCATTCATTCATATCATCGACAGCATGTTCAATCAGCATGCGAAATGGCTCAAAGTGTGCCGTGATATTCCCTGGCGCAAACCAATTGCCTCGCTAAACTATTTATTGACATCGCACGTCTGGCGGCAAGACCACAACGGCTTCTCGCATCAAGACCCCGGGTTCATCGACCATGTCGCCAACAAGAAGTCGGAAATCATACGAATCTATTTGCCACCAGACGCAAACACACTTCTTTGCGTGACCGAACATTGCCTCCAATCCAGGAACTATGTCAATGTGATCGTGGCAGGAAAGCACCCGGCACTGCAATGGTTCGACTTGCCAAGTGCCTATGAACATTGCCGGAAGGGCCTGAGCGTCATTCCCTGGGCAAGCACCGACGGTGGCAAGAATCCAGATGTTGTGCTCGCTTGCTGCGGGGATGTACCGACAACCGAGATACTGGCTGCCGCACATCTGCTGCGTCAACACTTACCAGACGTGCGAGTGCGATTGGTCAATGTGGTAGATTTGATGCGTTTGCAACCGGATTCAGAACACCCGCATGGTCTATCCGACGATGCGTTCGATGCAATCTTTACACACGACAAGCCCGTCATTTTTGCATTTCATGGCTATCCATCGTTGATTCATCAGCTGACGTATCGCCGACGAGGTCACAACAATATCCATGTTCGAGGCTACAAAGAAGAAGGAACCACAACGACCCCCTTTGACATGTGTGTCTTGAATGACATTGATCGCTACAAGCTTGTGATGGATGTTATCGACCGATGCCCAGACTGCGGCCCATCGGCATTAAACGTCCGAGCCAAAATGCTGGAATTGCGAAAAAAACATCGTGAATATATTCTGGTCTACGGCGACGATCCGATCGAA
>CAITIF010000587.1 GCA_903892365.1 uncultured Pirellula sp.
TGCACTTTTGGTTACTTTTCTTGGAATCCTAGTGGTCTTTGGGATAGGCACCGCAATTCAAGGTAGTTCGCCAGTTTCGTTCGCGATCGGATTCGCTGGAGTGTTTTTGCTGTCGCTGGTTGCTTACCTGCTGGCGGGGCAGGAGGTCGTTAAGCATTACAACTTGGAGTACGCGTTATGGGCAGTACTTCTTGGATTGTTGATCAGCAATACCATTGGAACTCCTGAGTGGTTGTCATGCGCTACCAAGACCGAGTTCTACATCAAGACGGGTTTGGTTCTTCTGGGGGCAGAGGTTTTATTCAACAAGTTGCTTGCTCTGGGATTGCCAGGAATTTTTATCTCTTGGATTGTGACTCCTGTTGTTCTGATTACCACTTATCTTTTTGGCCAATACATTCTAAAGATCCCGTCCAAGTCCCTGAATTTGGTTATCTCGGCCGACATGTCGGTGTGCGGCGTATCAGCCGCGGTAGCAACCGCGGCAGCTTGCAAAGCCAAAAAAGAAGAACTGTCATTGGCCATCGGACTGTCGCTGATTTTTACTGTGATCATGATGGTGGTGATGCCCTTTGTGATTCGCATTTCGGGGATGGGCGAAGTGATTGGCGGAGCGTGGATCGGGGGCACCGTGGACTCGACCGGCGCGGTTGCAGCGGCAGGTCAATTGGTTGGCGATGTTGCTAAAGATGTAGCCGCAACCGTCAAGATGATTCAGAACATCTTGATTGGGGTAGTTGCTTTCGGAGTGGCCGTTTACTGGGTCTCTTTTGTGGAACCTCGCGAAGACAACAAGCGGCCAAGCGTCTTTGAAATCTGGCGACGCTTTCCCAAGTTTACTTTAGGCTTCCTCGCTGTCTCGCTGCTGCTTTCCTATTGCCAGTCGCAAGGTGCCGAAGGAAAAGCGCTCGTGAGCAGCATCGTAGACGGAGCGACCAAGCCGATTCGAGAATGGTTATTCTGCCTCGCGTTCGTAAGTATTGGCTTAGAGAGCAATTTCCGGGAGTATCGACAAATGTTGTCTCAAGGTAAGCCCGTGATTCTGTATCTGTGTGGCCAAGCCTTGAATCTGGCATTGAGTTTGCTCATGGCTTGGCTCATGTTCGAGATTGTGTTTCCGAACGCGGCAAGCGAGCTGATGCGGTAATGGACTTTTTAAATGTGACATCCCGCCCAAACGCAAAGCCTTGGCTTGGCCTTGTTTTTATCTTGGCTAGTGTCTCCATGATTTGGTTGACCATCTTACCGCGAATTGGTCAAGTGCCAACAGTTCGCATGCGAATCGAGTCCAATCAAGCTGCCGGCATCAACCCAACCGCCGTGTTTTATTCCGACCATCCAAGTATGCGCGAGACCGAACGAAAAATCGAAAGCATTGTCTACCACCCGGACGGAACCTTTTGGGCTCCTTCGTGGCCTTAGTCAAACATCGGTGACGTAGATCGGTGGAACTGCTTTGGATTGTGAATCTATCAGTGAAAACGATGGATGGCCAAGCCGACTACTTTGACATTTAGGTTGAACTTGATAGACTGCCAGCAGTTCTCGTGCAGGGTAGGCCAGACGTTGATGCCGTATCTAAGGTATGTGTTTTGTTCTGGCAATTGATCCGGAGAACAGCTTGATGTTTCGGATGACAGGATTCTAAAGAAAAATGCCACACATTCGTTTGCGATTGAATTTGACGTTGCTGCTTTGCTTGACGGTGCTTGGCTGCGGAAAAACCGCCCTGAAGCCGGTAGATGCTCCGCCACCCGATGTCACGGTTGCGAAACCTGACATGCGAAAGGTTACCGAGTTTTTTGAATACATTGGACGCACGGCATCGCCCGAATTCGTGGAGATTCGATCGCGAGTGTCGGGTTATTTGGACA
>CAITIF010000588.1 GCA_903892365.1 uncultured Pirellula sp.
CGACTCCAGCTACCCACAATATGCAAGGTGCCATATGCTCGGTGCCGTGCCGCCGCTGCAGCGACGGTCGGGCTTGCCCCGACACGTTGCAAGAGGTTTGGAGCGCTAGACACTAAGGAAATCACGCATGCGCGTTTTTCTCTCAAAACCGATTCTTTTGCCTTCTCTTGCACCGAAGTGTGCAAAATCACGCCCGAATTGCACTCGTTCAAGCCCTTGTCGGTAAAAAAACCGAATCATCTTCCATGTAGGTTGCAGAAACTTCATTGAGAGGATCTTGGATCATGAACGACAAAGACGAAACCCAACCCAAAGATGCTGTCCCAGACCTGTCCGGTATGCTAGGACTGGGAGGGATCTTTGAAGGCGTTTCCAATCTGATCAACAAGTTCGGCGAACTCGCAGAAAAAGGCGAAAGCCTGCGTACTGCCGTCAACCAAAGCGAAACAGCCACCGGAAAACAATTCACCTCCTCCTACGGTGTCAACGTTCAATTCGGACTCGGAAAAGATAAGAAAAGCGATCTGAACGTCAGCCCTTTGGCGAAGCCCTTCCAATCAGCACCAGCTTCACCCACACCCAGCGTTCCTCGTATCCGAGAACCGCACGTCGAGATTTTTGACGAAGGGGACCACGTGCTAGTGATCGCTGAGATGCCAGGCGTTTCAAGCGAAGACGTGAACCTGGCCTTCCTGGACAGAAACCTGCACATCCATGGTGTCAGCAAAGTTGCTGAGTTCAAGAAAGAATTGCCACTGCCGGGAGATTTTGGACCCGAACAAGTTTCCATCACAGCCAACAACGGCGTCGTAGAAATTCGACTAACAACCAAATAAAACTCAGAGCCCATCAAGCCGGATTGACTTGATGATTGGCGGTTTGAAAACCGACGCCGGACGCGTCGGTAGCCTATGTACCCCCCGAATGGATTCGAACTTTATGTCTGCCCAGGATGGCCCCACCAAAAAACAACTGCGTGTCGTCGAAGCTGCTAGTCGCGACGTAGGACGTGGTCTTCTTCGACTCGATCCAATCGATATGCAATCGATGGGTGTCCGGTCCGGTGACATAGTCTTAATCACTGGGGCTCGCACCGCTGTCGGCAAAGTCATGCCCGCCCATAAAGACAGCCGCGGCCAGTCGCGCGTCCAAATGGATGGCGTCCTACGTGAATCCGTTGGCTGCAGCATCGATGATCTGGTGGAGATTCAAAAGACCGAATCCATCGATGCCGAGCGACTCACCATTCGCCCTCGGAAAATCCGACCCATCGATCGCGACCTGGAATACATCGCATCCCTCGTCGACGGCCTGCCCGTTCAAAAGGGAAGTATCATTCGAGCCATTCTTTTCGGGAACGAGTCGATTGACTTCGATGTGCAAGATACGTTCCCCGCTGGCCCCGTCATTATCACTCCGAATACCAAGCTGACCATCGAACAATGTGCAGCGGAAGCAACCGGCTTGCGTAGCCCTTCCTACGAAGATGTCGGGGGCGCTAAAGCGCAAATGCAACGAATTCGCGAGATGATCGAATTGCCTCTTAAGTTTCCCGAGGTATTTGAACGTCTCGGCGTAAACGCGCCGCGAGGGGTTCTGCTTTACGGACCACCGGGATGCGGCAAGACCTTGATCGCGCGCGCCATCGCGCACGAAACAGATGCCAAGTTCTTCGTGATCAGCGGCCCCGAAATCATTCACAAACACTACGGGGAAAGCGAAGCTCACCTTCGGAAAATCTTCGAACAGGCAAGCAAGCAAGGCCCCAGCATTATCTTTTTGGACGAGATCGATGCGATTGCTCCCAAACGCGAAAATGCTGCAGGCGATGTCGAACGCCGCGTGGTCGCTCAATTATTGACGCTGATGGACGGACTCAAGCAACGCGAGAACGTCATCGTGATCGCTGCTACCAATCTGCCCAATTCCATCGACCCCGCTTTGCGACGCCCCGGTCGATTCGATCGCGAAATTGAAATCACCATTCCAGACCGGTCGGAGCGTCTTCACATTCTGGAAATTCATACACGTGGCATGCCATTAGAAGATGATGTCGATCTAAGGCATCTGGCCGGGATCACACACGGGTTTGTCGGGGCTGATCTGGAGGCCTTGTGTCGTGAGGCTGCTATGGTCTGCCTTCGGAAACTTCTGGATCGAATCGATATGAGTCAGAAGCGTATCACCTATGGCCAGCTTGCATCGCTTCGCGTAACCATGTTGGAGTTTTTACAGGGCTTCCAAGCGGTCGAGCCATCGGCGATTCGCGAAGTGTTCGTCGAGGTTCCCAACGTTCAGTGGGACGATGTCGGCGGTCTAGAGCCCATCAAGCAACAGCTTCGCGAAGCGATCACTTGGCCACTGAAGTACGAGTCGCTATTCTCTCAAGCTCGCGTGCGACCCGCCCGAGGTGTTTTGCTTGCTGGCCCTCCTGGCGTTGGAAAAACTTTGATCGCCAAGGCGGCTGCTACCGAAAGCCAAGTCAACTTTATCTCTGTCAAAGGTCCTGAACTTCTATCGAAATTCGTGGGAGAATCCGAACGAGCCATTCGCGAAATATTCAGCAAGGCTAGGCAAGCAGCCCCATGCCTGATGTTCTTCGACGAGATTGATGGCCTGTGTTCAACGCGTCAATCCGGCTCGCAAGATTCAGGTGTCGCAGGTCGCGTTCTCAGCCAATTCCTTGCCGAAATGGATGGTATCGAAGAACTCAATGGAGTCTTTGTACTCGCGGCCACCAATCGCCCCGACATGGTCGATCCCGCTTTACGACGTTATGGCCGATTTGAGCAAACGATTGAAGTAGGGCTTCCGGACAAAGCAAGTCGCAAGGCCATCTTGTATGTTCATCTCAAGAATCGTCCTCTTGCTGAGAAACCAGATCTGGACGACCTTGCCGAACGCACGGAAGGCTTCTCAGGTGCCGACATCGCTTCTTTCTGCAGTATGGCAGCTCGTTCGAGCATTCGCCGCGCAGTTGCTGAACTTCGAGAAGACGTCCCCAATGATTCTGTCCTTCTAATTCGCAAGGAAGACATCATTGAGAGTCTTGAACAATTGATACGTGATATCGGAGCAAAAAAACATGGATGATGCACTGTATTTACTTGGCTTCTCACCCAAACTGCATCTTCATCATGCGAACCGTGGAACGGAATTGCAAGGCTTGTGTCCTTCCGTGCAAGTTCCATTGGCAGAAGGGATCGACTCGAACATCCTTGCGTTGCTCGAACAGTTCGGTATTGAGAAACTGGAAGTAGGCCCCGTCTGGGCATGGTTCAAGCGTATTGAACGCGCCGACTTTGAAGGTC
>CAITIF010000589.1 GCA_903892365.1 uncultured Pirellula sp.
ACTTTACGGCTGGCTACTTAACACGCTCGAAGGTTCCAATTCATCGCAGAATGAATTGAAGAAAGCAGAACTTCATCTGCACGATCTGGAACTGGAGTACGCAGCTGCTCAACGGGAGGCAGACTTCGTTGCCTCACAGGTCGAGCGAAGCTTACCAAACAATTTAGAATCTGCGTCCGTCGTCTATCAAGCGTACTTATTCCGTTGTTTTGAAACAAGCGGTTTGACTTCGACTATTGTGACAGGTTCATCGCCTATTGCCATGGATGATATTGGTAGCAAGATACAGTTTACTGTTCAAGCCGAAGCAACTTCGACGCAGATCGGCACATTCCTCGATCAATTTTTTGGAACGGATTTACTGCATCAAATCAATTTTCTGAGCTTGCAGAAGCAGGGTGGAGCGGATTCCGCTGTAAATTCATTTTCTGCGGGCATCGAAGTCTTGGTGTTAAATGATAGTAGTAATTCAGTTCCAAATCTGGAACCAAGTAGCAGCAACCAGACCGCTTTTGCGATTGGGCAGAATGACTTTTTCCGGCGTAAGAGTTCGAAGTCCCAGAATTTTCTGCCCCCCGATTCTGTCGTTGAGGAGTCGAGCGAACCCGAGGACAAGACAGAAATACTAAAAATCGATCCAAGGGAAACGACCCGGCTTGTCGGGATCATTCAAACCAACGGAAAAAACACGGCAATTTTGTACGATTCGGAATCGGGAAAGCACATCGCGCTCGCGACCGATGGGGATATGGGTGAATTAGGCATCAACGCTAAAGTCATGATCGTATCGAAGGATTCTATTCACATCTTGATCAATCAATCGCTTTGTCGGTTAGAGCTTGGGAATCGAATCGCCGAGGCAGAGGCAGCAGTAGAGGCTAGTGCCGCGTTTCAGGTCAATGCTGCGATTCCTTTGTGAATGACTGAATGGGCCGGACTCGTGACCTCGTTCACTACGATGAATACCTCGTTCGGAAGCCGCTATGCTTGCAAAACAAGCTTCGTGTAAACAAATTTTTGCTTGTTTATTGTCCAGCAATGTTCCAGCACTGTCCCAGCAAGTGGACGCGTAAGTTAGGAGATCTTGATCAAAATTTTTGGTTCCCTCGGTTTTCGGTCATAAAATCGGTCGAGTTTGCCGATTAGAGCGATTGTGCGGACAGATCGATTGTTTCGAGAGCAAAATCGAACGTGAGAGCTAAGAGTTACTTCGTGAAAATCCAAAATCAATGCAGCCATCGTTGGTTTCTGATTTTTATGCTACTCCAAGCAATTCTCATCCCACAGGTTTTTTCACAAGAGGTATGGTCCACCGCGAACCCCGTTCCACAACCACAACTAACGGATTACCAACTGCCTCAGCCGACGATGAATCGGGAACCAGTAGTGCAACTTCGTACCTGGGCGTTCAATGTCAAAGACGCTCCTTGGACTGCCATCCTTCGGGAGTTTGCTGATTCGATGGGGTTCTCTCTAAGTATGGGAGTTCAGCCAAATGGAACGTTCACGTATTTCGATGACCGCGCGTATTCGCCTCAACAGGCGATCGACATTTTCAACGACTATCTGATTCCGCTCGGTGCGATCCTTGTGCGAAACGAAGACCGGCTCATCCTGGTGAATTCCGAACTACCAATTGCTGATAACCTAGTACCTTTCGTCGCCGTCGACGAGATCGATTTGATTGGACGAAATGAAGTCGCCGGCGCCGCGATTCCGATGAAGGGAATTGATGTCCAGGCTTCGCTAGCAGAAGTGATGGCGATGAAAAGCCAGATCGGAACGGTTCGCGGTTTCTCGAACACTGGGCGTGTCATAGTCATCGATACAGGAACTCATTTGAGACGAATTCGAGACTTGCTTTTGCAAACAGGCTTTGCGAGGAACAATGATACATCTGCGGTGTATCAACTAAGGCATGCAAAGGCGGAGGATGTTGCCAAAGCGATCCAGGAATTTTTAACGGGACAGGCTGGCGGGGCAGATATGCAAAATGGTTTCCAAGCCGTCCAAAACGACCGTGTAGTCGCTGAGAAAACCACGAATAGTTTAATCATCCGTGGATCAGTAGAGTCAATTCCGACGATCTATCGAATCATTTGCGATTTGGATCGCTTTCCACGCGAAGTCATCTTGCAGGCTTTGATCGTTGAGGTAAACATCGGAAACACGAACGAATTCGGCGTTGAATTAGGTATTCAGGACTCGGTGCTCTTTGATCGTAGTATCGTGAATAACATCCAAACGGTTAATCAAACGATCACCAGCCCCAATGGTGTGCAAACAACGGATCAAACGATCCTATCTAAATCTACCACTCCTGGATTCGCATTCAATAACGCCCCATTAGGAAATAATGCCGTGAATGAAGGGCGTATTGGAACACAAGGTTTATCCAATCTTGGTACCGGTCGAGTGAATGGCGAATTGGGTTTTGGCGGGCTCGTGTTATCTGCAGGTTCTAATTCCGTGAGCGCGCTATTGCGAGCGTTAGACTCAAAATTCAAAGTGGACGTGTTGAGCCGACCTCAAATTCGCACTGTTGAAAACAAAGAGGCTTTCATCCAAATCGGTCAACAAGTCCCCGTGGTCGATGGCGTAACCGTCAATGCTGTAGGCAGTGCCAACCCGGTAATTCGTCAAGACAAAGCTGGAATCATCCTAAGGACAACTCCTCGAATAAGTCCCGATGGTCGCGTACAGATCGACGTCATGACGGAGAAAAGCGCATTTCTACTCGCTCGAGGGTCTGGCGTTCCGATCTTTACCGACGCTACAACAGGCCGGGTCATTGAAGCACCCGTGAAAGATATCACAACTGCTACAACCACAGTAAGTATTCAAACAGGCGAAACAGTGGTTCTTGGAGGAATGATTACGAACGCTGAAAATGTCGTTCATCGAAAAGTACCGTTCCTCGGAGACATCCCGCTTTTGGGTAGACTTTTTCGGTACGATTTACAACAACAGTCTCGCAAGGAATTATTGGTTTTCCTTACTCCTGTAGTGCTCAATGACGACATTTCCAGATTTCATATGGAAGATGAGATTAGCCGTACTCTAACCACGCCGAAAGCGGGAGAGTACATAAATCGAGGGCAGCAAAATCAAATCGTGCCCAATACCAGTTGCCCGCCCACGATGGATCAGA
>CAITIF010000590.1 GCA_903892365.1 uncultured Pirellula sp.
GCAATCACATCGCAATGGTTCGCAAGCAGTTCATCCGCAACGGCTTCCAGCAGGGCATGCTGTAGTCGTTCCAGGAGAGGCGAGTCTTCTTTGTCCAAAACCAAAGGGATTAGGCCGAATTTGTCGGCATCCACCAGGTCAGCAACGCGATCCGCCGCAACCAGAATTCGTTTGATTTCCGGGGGTACAAGCTCGCGAAGACGCTCCCAGTCCGTAGCGCTATCCAGCAGTATCAGAATTGCATCCGCTTTTACGGCGCAAGCCAGTCCGCCAGCCGATTCGATCACGCTGGCAAATTCACGGGTGAACTTCTGAACAGTCATTTTTCATGAGATCCGGCAAGCGTGTAAAAATCGGACGACCGTAAAGAGTAGCATGTAAGTGTAATTTCCCAGCGATTTTTCATCAATTGGGGCAAGCAAGATCTGTTTTGATGTTGCGAGATACGGCTCGGTGGCTATACTTCGTGCCCCGTTGAGAGACGAAACTCAGCGCAGTTAGGTTCGATTCGTCGGTGATGTTAAGGGTGGATTATGTCCAAGTCTTGCGAAGTTTGTGGAAAAGTAGCCTCGGTTGGCAATCAAGTCGAAATTCGCGGTAAGGCGAAATACTTGGGTGGTGTCGGTACGAAAGTCACCGGAATTACGAAGCGCCGCTTTACGCCTAACCTGCAATCCATCAAGGCATCGTTGCCAAACGGCGAAGTTCGTACCATTCGCGTATGCGTTCAGTGCATTCGCAGCGGCCGAATTCGCAAGGCTGTTCGCGCCAAACCATTCGCACTACCTTCCTAATTTTGCGGGGTTCCTTCGATGGCACTGTCCGCCGAAGATGTTTTGCGAATCGCTAATCTTGCTCGACTTTCGCTCGAGCAGCAGGAAATATCGGACCTCACAGCCAAACTCGGCAGCATCGTAGGCTTGGTGGAACAATTGTCGGAAGTGAACACCGACAACGTCGAACCGATGGTCCATGCTTTCGAATTGAACAACGTCCTTGCTGACGACGTTGTTGGGCAATCTCTACCACGCGAGTTGGCTCTTCATAATGCACCCGCTTCGGATGACGAATGTTTCCGCGTTCCAGCGGTACTTGGGTGAGTAATGTGTGGAAGATCAGGACGTTTCTCAACACTGATACTCCAGCACTTTCGTCCCTTTGGGCATCTCATCACGGGGCGTTTAATTCGCAAAGCCAATGTTCGGTCCCGATTTGGGATCAATGCGTTTTAAGCAAATCATTCTTTCGCAGTGACAGTCTTGCCCTCGCCTTGGATTCTAGCGACCAACCCGTCGGCTTCGTTCACTTTGGTTTTGGTGGCAATCCTGGCGGAAATCGAATCAGTGACGCTCAAGCTTTGATTCACAAGCTTTGCGTTCTACCGTGCCAGGAAGAGGACGCGATTGCGGCGGCCCTTTTGCAATTTGCGGAACAATCCTTGAGAACTCAGGGGGCTACTAGTTGCTCCGCGTTGGGATCGATGGAAAGGCAAGCTTTTTACGTGGGGGTTGCAGACCGGGACAACCTGATGGGGGTTCTTGTTCGCGATGCTCGCACGCAACGATGGCTGGCAACCGCTGGTTTTCTTGCGATTCGACCGACGGAATGTTGGGAACTGGACCTTTCTTCTTTTCGGCCCCCCATGGATCGAACCCAGATTGGCATTCGCAGAACTTGCACCGTTGGTAGATTGATCGATGAAGAACTTCATCAATCATGGTGGCTCAGTTCGGTCCTTGGCCATTGCGAACAGATCCGCTTTAATTTAGTGCTGCGTTCCCCACCTAAAGTGGAAAGCGAGATCTTGTTTTGGTACCCGGACCCGACCTTGGTTGGGGTGGATTCCACCATTGTTAGGCTGTGGCTGCCCAATCTACCGCAGACAGAGGAGTCCAGGGAGCGATTCATTTACCTGATGGCAGAATCGTTGCGACAGATCCAACAAGATAGGAAATTTGCCGTGCGAACCTTCGCCTCACCTGCTCAGCAGCCTACAGTGACTCTTCTTCAAAGGCTTGGTTTTCGGTCGGTCGACCATGGCGTAGTTTACGCTAAAGATTTCTAGAGGCAGACAGCTTGCCGAACCGCGCTCGCAAAGAGAAAAATCGAGCATATGGCAGTTGACAGTTTTTGAGGTACGGGACACGCTAGTGCCCACACATCGGACACTATCGGTTTAGCAAAATCGTCTTGTGATCCCCCCGGATGGAAACTGGGGTCCTCCTACTCAAAATACACGCCAGGTGATGGAGCTAATCGGTGAAATTAGTGATTAACTCGAAAATGCAAAACGCCCTCGACGGAGACTGCGCGGTTCAGGAACCAATGTTGGTTCCGGGAATGTCCTGCGGTATCGACCTTTCCCAAGCGTTGGTCCTAGATCCAGAATTGGATTCGGACCTGGATTCGCAGCCCTCTGTAGAATTTGGACAACCCCTTCAGGATTGGTTCGAATTGGCATTGAAGGCCGAAACGCCTCGATTGGCTCCTGTCAAAAATTCGTGGGGAGAAGACGAAGAGGATGTTGAAGACGATATCCCTGGGGATGATGTTGAAGAAGACGAGCAAGATCCGTTCGACGATTTCGACGAGGATGATTTCGATGACGACTTCGACGACGACTTCGAAGAGGAGCTGGACGACGAGTACGAGATCGAGCCTGCTGATGACGGGCTTGTCCCAGGTGCGGTCGAAGATATCGACGAAGAGATCTTGGACGAAGACGAAGAAATCGATCCAGGTCTCGACGACCTGTAAGTAGCTTTCACTAAACGACGAAATAGGTCATGTTCCAAGCAGTCAAAACGGATATCAAGTTTCCGAAGCTCGAAGAAGATACGCTTGCGTTCTGGAAACAGAATCGCATTTATGAAAAATCTCTTGAGCTACGCAAGGACTCGCCCCCTTTCGTTTTTTTTGAAGGGCCCCCCACCGCGAACGGCATGCCGCATCCTGGGCATTGCCTGACCCGAGCCATCAAGGATTTGTTTCCTCGTTATCGCACGATGCGAGGATTTCGATGCGATCGGAAGGCCGGATGGGATACGCACGGGCTGCCGGTAGAGGTAGAAGTTTGCAAAGAGCTTGGAATTCACGGCAAAGAGGAAATTGAAAAGTACGGCATCGAGGGGTTTATCCAAAAGTGCCAGCAGAGTGTTTGGAGGTACATGCAAGAGTGGGAACGCATGACGGAGCGTCTCGGCTTTTGGATCGATCTTTCGCAAGCCTATGTTACCTACCATCAAAGCTATATCGAAAGCGTTTGGTGGTCACTCAAGAGTTTATTCGATCGCGGTTTGTTGTATCGTGGCCACAAGATCGTTTGGTGGTGGGCTCAGGGCGGTACAGCTCTTAGCTCAGGTGAAGTCGGCCAAGGATATCGGGAGGTAGCAGACCCCAGCGTCTTCGTTCGCTTTCCTTTAGAAGGGCAAGAGAAAACGTCGCTGGTCGTTTGGACTACGACACCTTGGACTTTGCCCAGCAACCAGTTTGCGGCGGTCAACCTGAAGCTCGATTACGCGTATTGCCGCGACGAAGAGACCGGTGAAACGATCGTGGTTGCCGAGGCTCTTGTGCAATCGCTTGCCGAGAAAACCAAGAAGACTTTAACAGTGGAAAAGCGGGTCAAGGGCGAGGAACTGGTCGGCTTGCAGTACGTGCCTCCGTTCCAGTACTACTATGCTTCGCAAGCGAGCGATAAGGCGCAACTGAAGTCAGGGGAATCGATTCGTCCCTCATGGCGAGTTGTCGCGGCACCTTTCGTGACCACCGACTCCGGGACAGGCCTTGTGCACTTGGCACCTCCCTTTGGCGAGGCAGATTACGAAGTTTTGGTGGAACAGAAGTCTCTGTTTCTAGCTCCTGAGGATCTGCCGTTATTGTGCGCGGTAGGCCCTAACGGAAAGTTCACCTCGGAAGCATCCGATTATGAAGGTGTTTGGGTCAAGGACGCAGACAAGCCGATAACACGGCGTCTTCGTGATGAAGGAAGCCTGTGGCACCAAGAACAATATCTTCACGACTATCCTTTTTGCTGGCGCGCTAGCGAAGACCCCTTGATTCAATACCCTCGCGAAAGCTGGTTCATTCGAACCACTTCGTTCAAGGAATCGATGCTGGAAAACAACCGGAAGATCACTTGGTTACCGGACCACATTGGCACTGGCAGATTTGGCAACTTCTTGGAGTCGAATGTCGATTGGGCTCTTTCGCGAGAACGCTATTGGGGCACTCCGCTGCCCATTTGGGTCTGTGACGAAACAGGCGAAATGGAAGCAGTCGGTTGCTATGCAGAATTGCTCGCCAAAAAAGGAATAGAAGGGACTGAAGTTTGGACCGAAGCCAAAGCAAAGAATCCTGAATTGGTCGACGACCTTCAAGTTCACAAGCCCTACATCGATGCGATCACGTACGATTCCCCCTTCGCTGCTGGCTCGCGAATGCGCCGCGTCACCGAAGTGATCGATTGCTGGTATGACAGCGGAGCGATGCCTTTCGCACAGTGGGGATATCCCCACGTCAAGGATTCGGAATTCAAAAGCCAGTTTCCAGCCGATTTTATCAGCGAAGCGATCGACCAAACTCGCGGTTGGTTCTATAGCCAGCTTGCCATCAGCACGATGCTGTTCGATGAAAAAACAGTGGCTTACCCCCATCCTTTCAAGAACTGTATCGTCCTTGGCTTGATGATGGCCGAATGGTACGAGAGCAAAGATGGAAAGCAGCGCTACCTGACAGAAGAGGAAGCGAAAAAAGCTCTCGGAAATGACTTTGTCTTGAAGACGGGAAAGATGGCAAAGTCATTGCGCAACTACCGAAGCCCGCAAGAGATCTTCGACCGCTACGGTGCAGACGCATTGCGTTGGTATTTGTTTGCGAATCAACCACCTTGGAACTCGATCTTGTACAGCGAACGGGCCATTCGCGACAGCATTCCCGAGTTTATCCTTCGTCTGTGGAACGTGTTCAGCTTCTTCACGATTTATGCAGAGATCGATGGATTCCAAGGCCCATCCGATATCACGGGCCCATTGCATCAATTGAATTCGTCGGAACTGGCTCAGTCCAAATCCTACCGACCGATATCGCAACGGAGCGAGCTGGACCGTTGGATGATGAGTGAACTGGCTGCAACATGCAAAGATGCAGTCGAGAGAATGGACCGCTACGACAGTTACGGAGCTTGCCAAAGCATCAACGCTTTGGTCGACGCTTTGAGCAATTGGTACGTGAGACGCAGTCGATCGCGTTACTGGGCGTCGGACAAGCAAGCCACTGACAAGATCGATGCGTACTGGACTCTTTATGAGAGTTTGATCGTGATTGCCAAGTTGATAGCTCCGTTTACACCATTCCTGGCCGAGGCTTTGTGGAAACACCTGAAGGGTGATTTAAAAGGTGTTTGCGAAAGCGTTCACTTGTGCGACTACCCTGATGGAAGCTTTGCAAATACCGACGCAACCTTGAATACTCGGATGGCATTGCTTCGCGAGATTGCATCGTTGGGTCGATCGGCGAGAATGGAAGCCAAGCTAAAAGTTCGGCAGCCATTGAGCTTGGTAGAGGTAACACTGGCTGATGATTCGCACATCGAATGGTTGAAAATGCATGACGATATTGTTCGTGAAGAACTGAATATCGAAGAGATTCATTATGCGAGCGGTGCGAGCCCGTTTGTCGAGTACTCGGTGCAGCCCAATTTTCGAAAACTTGGGCCTCGCGTTGGCCCCTTGCTTCCCAAGGTAAAGCAAGCCTTGGGCAAAGCTTCGGGCGCTGAGTTGCTAGAACAAATGACACAAAAGGGGCTGATCACCCTTGAACTGGATGGCACTAAGCTGGAACTGGATAGCGAAGACATTCAAGTTCGCATGACTGCCAAAGCTGGCTGGGCTGCCGCTCAGGGGAAACAATGTGTTGTTGCTTTGAACACAGAATTGACGGAAGCGTTGGTCCGCAAAGGGATCGCAAAGGATGCAATCCGTCTGATCCAAGATATGCGCAAGAAGAGACAATGCAATTTCACGGATCGCATTGAAGTCGTTTTACTAAGCGATGAAACGGCGATCCGCGAAGCGATTCAAGAGAATCGAGATTTCATTTGTTCCGAGACACTGGCTGTGCGATTATCGATGGAGATGACCTCCAGCGATGTGGAGCTCGAAACCGTCGAATTAGCCGATTCATCGGTTCAGCTAGGACTGAAGCCGACCGCTTAATCTACCTTTTTTAATAGACGAAGAGAATCATGACGAACTTCCGAACTGAAGTCGATTCCATGGGTGAGGTTCTTGTACCTGCCAACGCTTATTACAGTGCTCAAACGCAGCGCGCGGTCGAAAACTTCCCAATTTCAGGGTGGCAACTACCGGTCCCCTTGATTCGCGGCATGGGCCGAGTGAAGCTTGCATGCGCCAAAGCCAACAACGATCTCGGAAAGCTCACTGGCACCGGGAAGAATCCATTGTCAGCGGAGCAAGTTCAAGCGACGTTTGCAGCCTGCCAAGAAGTGATCGATGGCAAGATGGACGGCGAGTTCCCTGTGGATGTGTTCCAAACAGGCTCGGGAACTTCGAGCAACATGA
>CAITIF010000591.1 GCA_903892365.1 uncultured Pirellula sp.
GCAAACCTGAGCATGCTTGCAGGAAATCCAACGGCCGTGAACCCTGGGTGACTGGTCGCTGGATAGGGTCCACCGTGGTTCATCGCAGAACTGACCGCAACCCCTGTAGGCATTTTGTCATTGAGCAACCGTCCAACACGTTGAGCCAGCGCGTCGGCAATCGCCAAATAGGACACATCGTCATCGCCCTTCGTAGAACTGTAGATGGATCCGGTCAAGTTGCCTTCGAGAGAGCGAATGATACTGCGAATCTGTTCCAAATCTTTGCACAGAATCACCAGGACTGCATTTCCAAACGCTTCCGTCTGGAAAACATGTGGGTCCTTTGCAAATTGGTCACCAGATATTTGCATGACGGTGTTGGCGACAGCACATCGCACTCCTTCTAGCTTGCTGCCACCCGCCAGCAATTTTGCACCGGCATCCGTTAACACTTGAATACTGGCCAGCAACGTACGCTCGACGCTTGGGGATAGCAGTGTGCCTGGTGTGCTGGCAGCATACTTGGCCACAACCATCTCCAGAAACTTTTTGGATTCGGCGTTGTTCACTAATAACAGCATACCCGGATTGGTACAAAACTGACCGGCTGCCATCAGACCGCTGGTCACATATTCATCGACCAAAGCTTCAAGACGTTCTTGCAATGCGCCTGGCATAAACACCACCGGGTTCACGCTGGATAGCTCCGCATAAAAAGGTTTGCCAACCCGGTCCGCGACGGCCTTAAGCTTCAAGCCAGCGGATCTTGCACCTGTATATCCCGCTGCGGCAAGTCTCGGGTCGGCGATCAGTCGTTCACCATCTTCGTGAGACGTGCGATAAATCAGTTGAGCTAGTCCGATAGGCATGGAGGTGGCAGCAATCGACTGCGATGCCAAAAGGCCGAATCGTTCGGACGTTTCAGGATGCGAGGAGTTTGCCTTGGCGATTACGGGATTTCCGGCAGCGATGGCCGAAGCAAAGTCTCCACCCGCAATGCTGTTGAAAGCGAAGGGAAAATTGTTTGGCCCGAAAACACAAACGGGCCCAATGGCTTGGTAGCAGGAACGTAGCTTGCCTTTGGAATCAATGGTCGCCATTCGCCAGGATTGATCGCGAGCCGACGCGGCTGCTTGACGCAGCTGATTCAAAGTTCGCGGCAATTCGACATCCGCAAGTCGAGGCGACTTTGGTAGCCCGGATTCGGAATGAGCTAGCTCGACCAACGTGTCCTTGTCCGCTTCAATTGCGTTTGCATAATGCTCCAAAAAGTCAGCGAATCTTTCCGGTGGTAAGGAGCGGCACTCTAAAAAAGCAGCCTCGGCCGCTGACAGAATGGATTCGCAATCAACCCATTCACTTATCGGGAATTTCGCCGCGTTGGCTACTCCCAGATTCGGGTTGGTAGATTGGAACGTCGAACTAAATTGGCCGCTGGTCCACTGTCCGTTGATTAGTACTTTTTTGACGTCGTTGTTCATGATTCTTTGCCCATCTTTGGAGATTGTTCTACTTAGACCAGGATTCTAAGGGGCGAATTCGCTACGACAATCCCTGAACGTTCGAATTAATCAGACTGACATGGCGGACTAGCCGTTTATAATATGGCTCGATGAGCGTCCAATTTTTTGATCGTCACCCATTTGAGTGTTTGGTTGCAAGATGAAGCAGGCTGTTTTTTTCGTAAGGTTTTCAATTTCGGCAATCGTTGCTGGTACGCTCTTGTTGATGATGATCGCGCTATCCGCACGCGGCGATGATTCCTTAGAGGAACTGTCGCAAAGCTATTCACTTCGCACCAATGGGAAGGTTTATCGAGAATCCTTTCGACCCAAATGGCTTCCTGAAGGTTCTCGATTTTGGTACCAGATAAAAACCGGAGAACAATCAAAAGAGTTCGTCTTGGTCAATCCGGAAAAAGGTACTGTCGTACGAAGCGAGACAGCCAAGGGCCTAGGCATCGAGACCACCGATCGTCTACAAACCTCGCTCGCGACACCTCTAGCTCGCAGACGCTCGCGCACGACTGGCGAGGCAGCTCAGTTCTCCATTAGCAATCAGTGGAATGAAGCGGTTGACGTTTTTTGGTTAGATCCGGAAGGAACCAAAAGACAGTATGGTACCTTGGAGCCTGGGCAGCAGAGCGAGTTCTCCACCTACCAAGGGCACGTCTGGCTTCTCAGTGACTTGAAGGGGGAGATGCTTGGAAGGTTCGAAGCCGACTCTAACGCCCTGGATGTCATTGTCGATGGTCGACCCAACCAAGCCCAAGGTCTTGCTTCGCCTCCTGGACAGTCCGACAATGAGAAACCGGTGTTAAAGCTAGAGAACCCGTCCCCCAATGGCAAATGGGGAATCCGATTTCGCAAGAATAATGTCCAGCTAGTTGCCCTCGATGCGACTCAATCCAACCTAGAGACCACTTCGCTTACGGAGGCAGGCAACAGCGAGGCATTTTTCCGAGGCCCCGTGGTATGGTCACCCGATTCCAATTTCTGCATCGTTTCTTACGTCAAAGACGCTAAACGACGTGAAGTTGTCGCGGTCGATTCCTCGCCTCACGATCAACTTCAACCCAAGCTTCTTCGATACGATTACTTGAAGCCTGGCGACGAACTACCCCAGGTACAGCCCGTTCTGATCGATGTTGCCGGCAAGACGGCAACCATCGTGAATGATCCTTTGTTCGTCAATCACTATACGGAAGATGGTACGTTCCAAGGCCACTGGTCTCCAAGCAGCGAAGAGTTCTACTTCGATTTCAATCAGCGAGGGCACCAACTATACCGAATTCTGGCCCTCCATTCCAAAACCAAAATCGTTCGAACAGTCGTCGAAGAGCAAAGTAACACAGCCATCGAATACAACGAAAAAACTTGGCGGGATTGGATCGAAGCGACTGGCGAACTGCTATGGATGAGCGAGCGAGATGGCTGGGCACATCTTTGGTTGGTGGACGTGCCGTCCGGGAAGATAAAAAATCAAATAACGAAAGGGGAATGGGTCGTTCGACAAGTGCTTCACGTCGACCATGCATCGCGCCAAGTGTGGTTTCTCGCCGGAGGAAATCGCCCAGGCATTGACCCCTACTATCGACAACTTTGCCGAGTCAATCTCGACGGCAGTGATTTTGTTTGCTTGACCGAAGGGGATGGGGATCACAGAGTCGAGTTCTCACCTGATCGAACTTTCTTCATCGATCGTTGGTCCCGAGTCGACCAACCTACAGTTACCGAACTTCGCCGCAGCCAAGACGGAAGCTTGGTTTGTGAACTCGAACGAGGTGAGATCAACGAACTTATCGATTCGGGCTGGACCGTTCCTGAACGATTTGTTGCGAAAGGTCGGGATGGAAAAACAGATATTTACGGGATCATGATCAAACCATCCCATTTTGATCCTAATAAAAAATACCCTATCGTCGAGGAAGTGTATGCCGGTCCGCATGGATCCTTTACTCCGAAACGATTCGACAAATTGATTCGGCAGCATACGCTCGCGGAGCTAGGGTTTATCGTTGTCCAATCCGATGGAATGGGCACCGATGATCGCGGCAAGGCCTTTCATGATGTCTCTTGGAAGAACTTGGAAGATGCAGGATTCCAAGATCGGATCGCTTGGATCAAAGCTGCCGCAAAAGAACGCCCATGGATGGACTTGAGTCGCGTTGGCATTCATGGTGGGTCGGCGGGTGGCCAAAACGCCATGCGAGCTCTGATCGATCACCATGATTTTTATCATGTCGCCGTCGCAGATTGCGGCTGCCACGATAACCGCATGGACAAGATTTGGTGGAATGAACAATGGCTTGGCTGGCCGCTGGACGATTCCTACGTTCGAAGCTCCAACGTCCAACACGCTTCAAGAATGAAGGGCAAATTGCTTTTGATCGTTGGCGAATTGGATACCAATGTAGACCCTGCTTCTACCATGCAGGTCGTTAGCGCGCTCCAAAAGGCAAACAAGTACTTCGAGTATATGCCGATCGCCGGGGCCGGTCACGGGGCAGCTGAAACCCCCTATGGCAACATGAGACGGATGGAGTTTCTGAAGCGACATCTACTGCCTGAACCCCATAAGTCGGAATAAGCTACGCCCCGAATGCCTCAACGGTTCTGGCTGGACGCAGGCCGGTTTCAGGCTGATTGGATTCGGACTGTCTAGAAGTGTCGGTTCGCTCCGTCATGGCGATCAACTCATCCCGATAAACCTGACTCATTCCAAGAGCCATCATCAAAATGGTGTTCTCGATCGAAGAAAACGTAACCTCGTGAAATGCCATTTGGATGGCATGCACAACGACCACGCAAAAGGTGAACACAGAACTGCTCCGGGCCATAGGGGAAGACATGGGATGTATCCAAACGATCCAGCTGTTTCGAATTAAACTGACCGCTGCAATCGTGTACAACGTGGCACCAATCAATCCCAAGTCGACCAGCAAACTCAAGTACGAGTTGTGGTGGACGTAGCCTCGTATGGATTCAAGACGAATGCTGGTGGTCCGATCGTCTAAATACATCTTGCTATTGACTTGAAACTGATTGAAACCGAATCCGGTGATGGGAGAGTCTTGGAACATCTTCCACGACACATAAGCAAACGCTCCTCGCATACGAGTGCTCTCCAGGGTCTCCGCCTCCGAGTATTCGCGTTTGAAGGCGACCAAGCTGGGACCAATCAATAGACCGCCTACGATACCGAAAACCAAGATCGAACCAAGCACTACGGTGCGTATCTTTCCTTGTAGCATGGTAGCCAGAAGAATCACAATAATCGCTGCAGCACCCATCCAAATGCTCCTCGTGTACGTTGTGAAGATCGCGGCCAGAAATAGTGGGGTTAGTGTAAATGCCAGCATCCAAGCCCATCGCTGATGCGAGTATAACCAAACAGGAAAAACCCAAAGTGCGATCAGACAAAGATTCAAACACATGCCAAGCTGGATGGATTGCAACATGGGGCCGCGTGCTCGGCCAAAGTGAATACCCAGTTTGGGGTCACCAATGAAACTTGGAAACACGAACGACCATTGCTTCGTGATTTCAAAAATGGCTGTTACGCTTAAATAGATGCCGAATAACAACACAACGGTGATCGCTGGCCACACGTTTCGATTCTGCAAATTCGTGTGGCGTATCAGGCAGAACAGAAAAGCTGGAATCAAGTAACCGTTGATCAAGTGAGCAAGAGTCGGCGGTTGACCTGGGATCTCACGACCGATAGGAGTCATCAACGCGCTCAAACTCAGCCAAGCAAGAAACAAAAATAGCCAAACATCACTGGCAGTTAGATTGCGCAATCGACTTCGCCGATTCCACAGATCGTACGCAAACTGCGCCAACAAGGCTATCAACCAAACACGGTCAACCGTAGCAGAGATACCAACTAGCTTGACCGAAACATAAAGAGGAGGAAAGACGCTGGTTGCAACCAGGAATAATGCTGTTCCCGTAAGAATATCATGGTATCGGATAACGGCTACGAACCAAACCGCAACTGCTAGCCCCATCAGCAAAACCACCAGCTCCACGACAACCCTCTTTTCACTTTTCCACAGTTTGTGTTCTCGTTTTGCTCAGTGAACGCTCGATTCGTATCATCGGCAAGCCAAGTTGCAAATCATTGAAATAGATCTGTCCGCAACGAGGGTAAAGTCGCGCAGGCCGGCATAATCGACATAATCGATATTTTTTCAACTTCGGTTGAGTGATTTCATCAGCAAACGGAATTCAAGGATAGGCCAGACTCCAAACCTGAGCCAAGTTTCAAATGGACAAGTAGAAACAGTCTAGAAACAGCCTTGCAACTTCCCCCAAGATATCGATGTTTGTATCGCGTCGAGAGCTAATACTGACCCTTTACCGATGGATGACCCGAGCCCAAAGAGCTCAGCTAACTAAGTCATTCGAAAAGTCCTGCGCATTTCCCGCGTGCATTCTCTTCTACCACCGCGTTGCCAATCATGCGAAGAACGGTTGGTCCATTCGAAATAAAAACTTCGAACGCCAGATGGACTGGATCCAGCATCATGCGACTCCAGCCTCGCTCGATGAAATCCGACTTTCGCAGCTGAAGGGAAGCCGAAGTAAGGCCATGGTGGGTGTTACGTTCGACGATGGTTATGGTGAAAACTGCGAGTTTGCGATCCCGCTTTTGGTCGAACGTAAGATCCCAGTCACCTACTTCGTTAGTACCCATTATGTTGAAACCGGCGAGCCCTTTCAACACGATATCGCGAACGGAAATCCGCTCCGTCCTAACACCATTGCAGAAGTGAAAAGAATGGCTTCGGATGGAATTGAAATCGGAGCCCACTCGCACACCCACATTGATTTCGGAAAATCACTTGGCAAGAAGCAACTGAAGATCGAAATCAGCGATGTTCGAAAGAAGCTTCAGGATTGGACGGGGCAGTCGATCGATTACTTCGCTTTCCCGTATGGGCTCAAGGCAAACATTACCCAGGTTGCGATCGATGCGGTCTTCGAAGCTGGCCACAAAAGCTTTGTTTGTGCGGCTGGCGGTTTTAATTTACCGGGCGGAAAGGCAAATCATCTCGTGCGTTGCCATGGAGAACCTGGTTTTGCCGCCGTCATGAACTGGCTTACTTTTGATCCCCGCAAAGTTTATAGTCGCAGTCCTATCGAATTCCAAAACCATGATCTTCAAGCTCCTACGCTTCGCCAGAAAACTTTAGTCGTACCGGAAAGTAGCCATGCCGTCCTCAACTAGATTGTCAGAAGCGACAGGTACATGAATACCGCCATATCAGATACTAATTTTTCATTGACTGCGACCGTTGCAAGTCAAAGAGCGGGTGATTTCCAATCGTCGTTAGAACTCGATTCAGCTCCCTTGCGCCCATTAAAAACGCTGTTCGTGATCAGCAGCCTAGCAGTAGGCGGGGCGGAAACGCTCTTGGTGAACACCTTCCGGAATTTCCGAAAGACCCATGTCATTCCGTCGGTTGCGTGTCTCAAGAAGAAAGGTCTGCTGGGCGAGGCGATTGAAAGTGAATTCGAAGTTACTGAAAATTGGCTAACGAATCGATTCGATCTTCGAGTGTTGCCAAAGCTTACACAATACATTCGACGCCAAAAATTGGATGCCGTTATCACGGTTGGCGCTGGCGATAAAATGTTCTGGGGGCGACTTTGCGCTCGACTTGCTTCCGTGCCCGTGATCTGCAGCGCTGTGCATTCTACAGGTTGGCCCGATGTCATCGGCAAATTGAATCGGTCATTGACCCCAATCACCGATGCCTATATCGGTGTCGCAAAATCTCATGGCAAGTTCTTGATGGAATATGAACGCTTCCCTGCGAAGAAAGTTGTCGTGATTCCTAACGGCGTAGATACTGATCGGTTCTGCCCAAACGTCCAGTCAAAACGAGAGGTTCGAGAGGAGCTCGGGTTGAGTCTACGAGCGCCATTAATTGGAATTGTGGCATCGCTTCGTCATGAAAAAAATCACGCTTTGTTCGTTCAAGCCGCACGCCAAGTCGTGGATGCCATTCCCGAGGCTCAATTCATTATCATTGGTGAGGGGCCTGAACGCCAAAATATTCAGTCGACTATCGAATCGCTTAACCTTGCCAAGCATGTTCGACTGCTAGGAAATCGATTCGACACCCAGCGTCTTCTCGCCGCGCTCAACGTGTTTGTTTTAACTAGCCACACGGAGGCAAGCCCCGTTTCTATTCTCGAA
>CAITIF010000592.1 GCA_903892365.1 uncultured Pirellula sp.
GGCTAGCGCCCGCGGCCAATAGGAGACCCACAATCATGTCGGACATTGTTGGTGTGTTCATCACATGGACGTCTTATGGAACTTGGTTACCTGGCGACGCTCGAGGCTGGCGGTCAAGAACGGCTGGTCACCAGCTTGCGAAACCAGAGCTTGAAGAGATGGCTTTCAATAAGCTCAAGTCTGAGCCAGTGATCCTTAACCCGCACGATCGCGTCACCGTCGAGTCGGCTTGCCGAGACCATTGCCAATTTCGAGGTTGGATGTTACATGCCGTTAATGCTAGAACAAACCATGTGCATGTTGTGGTATCCGGATATCTCAAGGCCCAGCTGATACGCGATCAACTCAAGGCCAATTGCACTCGTGCATTGCGATCACAAATACAGCCGCTAGTTCGTGAGCGTACATGGGCAAAAGGTGGTGACTGCGAAATTTTGTTCAATGACGACGATTTGGCAAACGCTATCGATTATGTTTTAAACGCCCAGGACTGAACCGCATGCGCTAGCCGCGACCACACCCCCAACCAAACAGACCGTAAAGCGGCTAGCGCCCGCGGCCAATTGAACCGCAGGCGCTAGCCGCGACCACGCGCCCAACCTAACATACCGTAACGCGGCTAGCGCCCGCGGCTCAAAAGAGCGAA
The DNA here is from genome assembly GCA_903892365.1 of uncultured Pirellula sp. GTDB lineage: Bacteria > Planctomycetota > Planctomycetia > Pirellulales > Pirellulaceae > JBKCUI01. The sequence continues at coordinate 647 of CAITIF010000592.1, forward strand.
AAGCTAACTGTGGATTAATGATCTCCGAACCCCCAGCAACGATTATAAACGCATAGCAATGCTTTATCTCAGCCTGACACGAATTCCTGGTTTCAACATTGGGCTCATTGCACTCAGTTTCCTCGTCCTGCAGATCTCTCCCGTCACTCTGCTGGCTCAGCAGCCTCCACACCCTTGGATTGCGGACGCGCCGGGCGAGATTGTTCGCTTGATCGGGCTTGGCGACGTTCGGATCGTAATCGATGACGAAGCGGTGAAGGCTTCCAACAAACTAGCCTTAACTGCATTTCAGTTGAAAGTCACCTACGATACTCGTATTCGCTACGATTGGATTTCCCAAGGAAACCAGAACCAACCATGGAAGGCAAGAATCATAGCAAGCGTCCCAAAACCTCGAATCCACTTGGAACACCAAGTGATCATCCCATCGACTTTTCAACCGATGAATCCTTGGGAATCCGCCCTGATGAAGCATGAGTTTGATCACGTAGCAATCAGCACGGACCCGCGATTGTTGAAAATCATGGAACGTGTCTTCAAACGGAAATGGGTCTTTACGGAGGAATGGAACCAACCGTCGAGACCAACCGATGCGGATGTCCAATCCCGAGTGGAACACTTGCTGGCCGGGGAGGTAAAAAACTGCGAGCAACTGATCCAGCAACAGTACGATTGGCTTGATCTGCAATCAGTCAGCGGGAGCCAATCGCTCGAAAGCCGCATGTCCTTCTTTCAAGAACTTTACAGCTTCCCGGGGCTAGAACGTTGTTCGTTTGCTCGCCGCGACCTGGTGAAGGAACATCTCAACAGAACATCGCCTTCTGAATCTCTGAACGAACTTGAACGTCACTATCTTAGCCTAAGATAGATCAGGCTTAGCCTAAGATAGATCAGGCTTAGCCTAAGATAGATCAGGCTTAGCATAAGGTAGATCAGGCTTAGCCTAAGGTAGCTCAGGCTTGGATGAGTCGAAACGAATGCGCCCTTGCTCAATCGCGTCTAGAAAATCAGGCACACTACCAAGCAAGTCGTTTCGCTTCCGAAGCTCAACTGCGGTCATCCAATGCACCGACGCCACCTCCTCCGGTGCAGCAATCGGTTCACATCCGCTCGCTCGATGGCAAAGCAACCACTCCAACTTGGTGCCCCATCGCGTATCGGAACTCCAAATATGTTCGCCAACCTGAACCTGCAACGATAGCTCTTCGATCAATTCACGCTGAATGGCGGTGGCAAAGTCTTCTCCTTGCTCGATTCCGCCACCTGGGAAACAAATCAATCCCGGCGCACGTACGAACTCAGATCGCCTGATGACTAAAAAGCGATTCTGTTCGATGATCACTGCGACAACGGCGTGCCGTCCACGATCGGATGAGTTTTGGTTTGGCATCTTTTTTATCTTCGACCTGGAGTTGCGGTTAGCGGATCATCGGGCCACGAGTGCTTTGGGTACCTACGTTTTAATTCTTTCTTCACGATCGGGTATCCGTTTTCCCAAAACGATACCAAGTCGTTTGTGATTTGCTGGGGCCTCATATTGGGTGACAAAAGTTCCAGCAGAATAGGAATTCGCCCCATGGCCACCGTCGGAGTTTTTCGCCAGGAGAAAATCTCCTGAATCTTGACAGCCATGGTAGGTGGCTTTCCGTGTTCGTAACGAATCTTGATCCAGCTGCCGCTTGGGACCATGATTTTCGGTGGAGCTTCTTTTTCAATCGCGATCCATTGTTCATTGGTGAATCGCGTCCGAATCCAATCAACCCATGGAGCCGATCGCAGCTCCGCCAGCGATCTTCGGGAACGGCAAAGCTCCGCAGCCACCTCCTGCAAGAAGGCAATATCCAGCGTGGGCAATTCCAGCGTGGGCACCCATTCTTGCAAGCAGCGGACGCGAGCAACCAAGCCTTCGATTTGTTCATCGCCAACCGGAAAAGCTTGCTCCCAGTTACGAAGTGCCGCTTGGAGCAAAACCTTCCCGCACGCTTCGTCATCTTGAATGCTGGCCGGCGTCTCTTTCAGTACAAGATCGTGCCACAGGATTTGTCGACGTGCAACAACTTGTTTTTGCCCAGCGTGGAAATAGAGATCATCCCGGTGGTGCAATGTTTCGCCGGACAGCCAATCAAAATCAACTCGACTCGCCTGCCGAACCGTCGCATCACCGGCGCTCGCTTCCACATCGACACACAGAAAAAGTTCCGCTTCGGTAACGCCACTCTTAGGACTAAGTGCAACACCCTTTCCGCCCACCATCAACCCTGTTGTCTTACCAGCGGCCCGTCGCTTGGCAATCCGATCGGGAAAACCCGCAACCAGCGATTTCATTAACAATGCTGACGAGTCCGCTGCGTCACGCCCTCGGGGCACTCCACTTTGCCCCAAATAACTACCTACATATTTTCTTGATTCTCCATTTCCTTTAAACATTTGAAGTTTATTTTTTCTATAA
>CAITIF010000593.1 GCA_903892365.1 uncultured Pirellula sp.
ATAACGATGTTGGAGTCGGTGGTGTCGATGCGTGGCCGTGCCGATCAGCAAGCTGCTGTCGGGACGTTGGTCGAGCATGTGCACAGCGAGCTTTTAGCGAGCCTGAAAGCGGATATCGTGCGACGTGAAAAACTGGATGCTAGCAGCGATGTTCATGCATCGAAATCGATTGAAGCCTTGCTTGCGACACGCACTGCGTTATTGCGCGATGGATCGTATCATTTGGACACAACGCACCTGGCGTCGACAGTCCGGTTCGCACGAATTCTTGACGATGCTCGCCTATTACGTCTGGCGGTGGATTTGGCGCAATATGGTCGCCAGCTGCATACTCAGTATCAGTATGCAAGTGACGAACCGTTCGCGGAGCTTTATCCAATGTCCTTGGCTTTTTTCCGGGCATTGCTTGGCGAGCACGTGGAAGCCGCTTTGCGCATGTTTCTTCAAAAAGCAGAATCGCTCGATCCACAAGAACATGGGACGGTCGCGATTGAAACGTATGCCGACTTGCTTACTCGTGTTGGAAGACCGGCCGAGGCGATGCAATTCTTGATGAAGAAGATGCCACGCGGAATGCGTCCCTTTGGCATTGCGCCTTCGTTGATTGAATTGGCTCAGCTGTCAGGTCAGTTTGAGCCCATGATGAACCATGCCAAGGAACGAGGGGACATCGTGGGATACACCGCCGCCTTGTTGCAGTCCCAAAGCAAGTTGAACGAAACACCTGCTTAAAAAACTGCGTCTGCATCCAAGTGAATGAGGTTTGCTGCTAGGTCGCGTGCTACAATAGGGGGCCTGCCTAGTTTCTCGCCGCCCAGTTTCTTGGCCCCTAGTTTCTCTGCCTTCAGTCACTTGCCAACATGTAGTCCCACCTAAGGAAGCCAGTATGTCCCGTATGCTACGTACCCTTCGAAGCACGATAGCTCTCATCGCAGTCGGCTCGACCGCATTCATTCCATCATTGTGGAATCGAACGCTTGCAGAGACTCCCACCGAAAAATCGGCAGAGGCCAGCAAAGTAGCCGAAGTCGTTCCGCTGAAAGATCTGGATGGACATTTTCCTTTCCAACCGCCCGCAAGCTTGGATGCATGGAAAGAACGAGCCGAAGTGGTTCGAAAGCAAGTGCTCGTTTCGCTTGGACTTTGGCCAAAGCCGACCATGGCTCCGCTTCAACCCGTGATTCATTCGCCACGGCAGATGGATGGTTATTCCGTTTCCAAAGTTTATTTTGAAAGTTTGCCTGGCTTGTTTGTAACAGGCAGTCTGTTTTTGCCGCAAGGTTCGGAAGCGGAGAAATCAGGCCGACGATATCCAGCCGTCTTGTGTCCGCACGGGCATTGGATCAATGGCCGTTTTTACCAAGCTCCAGACAACGAGATCGCGCAACTACTTGCAACCGGAGCAGAGCGTTTTGAATCGGCAGCTCGGAATCATATGCAAGCTCGCTGCGTTCAGTTAGCTCGTATGGGTTGCGTTGTTTTTCAGTACGATATGCTAGGTTATGCAGATAGCCAACAGATGGATCACAATCGATCGCATTTGTTTGGCATGAAGGGCCCCAATCCAGATATGGGAGCGGACAAATGGTTGCTTTACAGTTCGACCGCAGAAGGTCACTTTCAAAGCACCATGGCTCTTCAGACGATCAACTCGTTGCAAGCGTTTGAGTTTCTTGCGAGCCGAAACGACGTTGACGCTACCAAGATCGCTATCACCGGAGCAAGTGGTGGTGGGACTCAAGCCTTTGTGGCAGCAGCCGTGGAACCTCGAATCGCATGTGCTTTTCCGGCTGTGATGGTCAGCACGGGAATGCAAGGTGGATGTACGTGCGAGAACGCTTCCAGCCTTCGCGTTGGCACTGGGAATATCGAACTTGCTTCTCTGATTGCTCCAAGACCTATGGGGTTAACGGCGGCAGATGATTGGACGCGAACCATGCCCAAAGACGGGTTCCCAGAATTGCAAAAAATCTATGAGTTGTTCGGCGCAAAAGATCGCGTGCGATTGTTTCCTGCTGTTCACTTCCCGCATAACTTCAACCATGTCTCGCGGGTCGCTCTCTATGGATTTATTAACCAATCGTTTGGCCTTGGATTCAAAGAGCCGA
>CAITIF010000594.1 GCA_903892365.1 uncultured Pirellula sp.
ACATCAACAACCCGGCGATCAACGTCGAGCCGTTCAAGGTCAACACGATCGTCGAAGACTTGAAGGATGCGGTGAACGGTCCCTTTGCAGCCGGCGGTCGAACCTTAATCGCCAATGTGAATCCGGATGGACGGATTCAAGTGATCGGGCTAGGCAGCATTTACGTTCTGGGAATGACAACCGACGAGCTAAAACGAGAATTGAATCTGCGTTTCCGGGACAAGCAAATCGGTATCGAAGTGGAGCCCAGAGTCACTCGGACCGCAGCGCATTTTGTTTCTATATTCGGTGAAGTGGCTCAAAACGGACGATTTGAATTGCAGGGGCCCACCACCGTAACCCAAGGACTTGCTCTGGCAGGCGGGCTCAGTTTAGGTGCCAATAACCGCCAAGTCGTGATCTTTCGACGGGCCGAAGATTGGCGTGTTGTCTCCACCATTCTGGACCTCCGAGCCGGCCATTTGGGCAAAAGTCCCAATCCCTCGGATGAAATCTGGCTGCGGGACAGCGATCTCATTATCGTGCCGCCTCGACCCATCAAACTCTTCAATAACGCAGTTCAACAAGTCTTTACGGACGGTATTTATAGGGTCCTGCCCTTCCAAGGTATCAACATTACGAGACAATAAGCTTGTGAGTGCCACAGGGCGATTCGCACCGTCTTTCAAAATTACTGTCCCTACACCATTGCATATCATCCATGAGTTCCGTTTATCAAGTTGTTCGAGTTGAAGACAAACGTCAACGTCGTGAGTTTATGGAGTTGCTTTGGCGACTTTACAAAGGGGACCCCAACTGGATCCCCCCTATTCGACTCAATCAAGAGGAACTGGTCGGCTTTCGCCCTCATCCGTTCTACGAAAACGCAAAGTGCCGTGCCTTCCTTGTTGAAAAGGACGGAAAAGCGGTTGGACGAATCGTGGCGATTATCAATCACGGCCACAACAAACGCTACAACGAGAAGCGAGGTTTCTTCGGCTTCTTTGATTGCATCGACGATCAGGATGCGGCGAATGCTCTGTTCACGGCAGCCTGTCGTTATCTCAAGAGTGAAGGGATGGATGACGTTCGTGGGCCCTGCAATCCATCGCTCAATTACGAAATTGGAAATCTAGTCGAAGGCTTCGACACTCCGCCCACCTTCATGATGACCTACAACTGGCCCTACTACGAGAAGCTGATTAAGGGGTTTGGCTTCGAAAAGGTCCAAGATTTGTATGCATTTGAAGGGAACTTCGAAATGCTGAAGAACATTGACCCCAAGCTGCAGTTTGTGATCGATGAAGTGAAACGACGCTTCAACGTGACTCTGCGGGCTGCCAACCGCCGGAAGTTTGGCGACGAAGTCAGTTTGTTTCTCAAGATCTACAACGAAGCTTTGCAGGGGACGTGGGGATTTGTTCCACTCAGTGACGCAGAATGCCAAGAGTTGGGGAAATCGCTGAAGATGCTCGTCGACCCTGCCGTGACCTCCATTATCGAAGTGGACGGTCGACCCGTGGGGGTCAGTATGGGACTTCCGGACTACAATCCTCTCATCAAGAAAATTAACGGCAAGCTATTCCCGTTTGGCTTCTTAACGCTTCTCCTTGGCCGACGCAAAATTAAGAAAATTCGTTTGATGAGCACCAACGTCATCCCGGAATACCAACGCTGGGGACTTGGGCTTGTTGCCTTGGACCGAATGCTTCCTGATTGCTTGGCAAAAGGAATTGTAGAAGCAGAATTTTCGTGGGTTCTCGAAAGCAACCACCTGTCGCGAGGGTCGCTCGAACGGGCTGGCACCAAACGAACGAAGACCTATCGACTGTACGATCGCACTCTATCCGATATTCACTAACGCTTGACTTGCTAGGGACAACATGAACGACACACTTGCAGTGATCTTGGCTGGTGGTAGAGGTTCGCGGCTCGAACCTCTAACTCGGGACCGAGCGAAACCGGCAGTACCCTTCGGCGGCAACTATCGCATCATCGATTTTGTGCTTTCGAATTGCTTGAACAGCAACTTGCGCAAAATGCTGGTGTTGACTCAGTACAAAGCGATGAGTCTGGATCGTCACATCAACCTGGGATGGCGTGACTTTTTCTGTCGCGAACTGAACGAGTTTGTAGACATCGTGCCTCCGCAACAACGTATTGATGAAAACTGGTACCAAGGGACCGCCGATGCCGTCTACCAAAATATTTATGCCATCGAGAAAGAGCGGCCAAAGTACTTAATCATCCTTGCCGGTGATCACATCTATAAGATGGATTACCATGCGATGCTTCAATACCATAAGGAAAAAAACGCAGACCTAACGATCGGCGCCCTACGAGTCGATTGCGAATCCGCCAAAGAGTTTGGCGTCATGCAGGTCGACACAGACCAACGCATCATCGGTTTTCAGGAGAAACCCAATCAGCCTCGTCCTATCCCTAACGATCCAGGGCATGCGCTAGCATCTATGGGGATCTACATCTTCAACACCCATTTTCTGTTTGAACAGCTCTGCAAAGATGCTAACGATCCCCGCAGCCAACACGATTTTGGAAAGAACATTATTCCCTCCATCATCGATAGTCATCGGGTGTTTGCATTCCCATTCAAAGATGAGAATCGAAAGAACGATGCCTATTGGCGCGATGTAGGAACCTTAGATGCTTTCTACGAAGCCAACATGGATCTAGTCGGTATCGACCCTCAATTGAATTTGTACGATGCGAATTGGCCTATACGAACTCAACAGCAAAACCTACCACCGCCCAAGTTTGTCTTCGGTTCCCGGGGGGACAGCGATCGCTGCGGCATGGCGTTAGATTCGATTATCTGCGCTGGAACGATTATCAGCGGTGGCAGGGTGGAAAGAAGCATTCTCAGCCCCAGCGTTCGAGTGAATTCGTTCGCTCAAGTCTCAGACAGCATTTTGTTTGAATCGGTAGAAGTCGGGCGACATGCGCGCATTCGACGAGCTATCATCGACAAGGGAGTTCGGATTCCAGAGGGGTTCGAAATCGGTTACGACCTGGAAATGGACAAGAAACGAGGTTTCACCATTTCGAATAACGGGATTGTAACGGTTGCAAAGACGGAAGATTTGTCCCTGCTTGATACAAACGTGCGCGGCAGCTCGTACCGAACGGACTCCGCCAAAATGTCGATTTCACAACCCAACGTGACTTCTGCTCAGCCTTTGAAACATTCTCAAACACTTCAGCCTCGCAACGACTCGCGATTCTTCGAACCATAATGACCACCTCGCCACTCCTTTACACCCTGATGGGCTTGCTCTTCGGCACGACTCTTTTGGCCCTAGGGATGGCAATGGGGTTTTGGATGGCTAGGCGTGGGGCATCGGGCGAGCTTGCGAACGCAGCTCGTGCTACCTTGGAGCAACAGAACATGTTGGCTCTGATGCGAAACATGGCAACTTGGACAAACGACTTCGCCGGCGATTTCACTCGCTATCAGTCGAAGATGGAATCTCTATCTCGAGTTGCCGCTGACGGGAAAACCGCCAGCACGAAAGAAGGAGTTCAAGAGCTGCTCGATCAAATTGTTAGCGCAAACGAAGCTCTCCAGTCACGTCTGAATAATGCAGAGCAGAAACTGGAAAACCAAACAAAGCAACTGGCGGGATACTTGACCGAGGCGCGGACCGACGCCCTGACGGGACTTGCCAATCGCAAGGCTTTCGATCAAAAGCTTGACGAGTGTTTTCAAAAATGGCAACAGTCAAAAGCCATGTTCTCCCTGGCCATGATCGATGTGGACCACTTCAAGAAAGTCAATGATACCTATGGGCACCCCGCAGGCGATGCAGTGCTGAGGGAAATGGCGACCAGGCTCTCCGAGATCAAACACGATTCGTTGCTGGTAGCACGCTACGGGGGCGAGGAATTTGCAGTCTTGATCAATGGCTCGGAGACAGAGGCTGCCGAGCTCATGGAACGGGTACGCAAAAACATCGCGGGGAAAACGTTCGAAGCGGATGGAGTTTCCATACCGGTCACCATGAGCTGCGGCGTATCGAGAATTCTCAGCGAAGATCGTGTCGGCAAATTGGTGCGCCGCGCCGACGAAGCACTATATAGCGCGAAGATGGGGGGACGCAATCGAGTCTTCGTACACAATGGAACACTTTGCTCTGGATTGGGTTCTACGTCCAACGATCCAACGGTTTCTGCAACACCCAAGTCCGATCCCTTGCCCGTCTCGAATGATCTAGAAGAACGCATTCGTTCCAAGTTCGATCATATCATTGAAAAAGAAACGAATCGGCTTAGCTAACGCTCTTGCCAATAACCGCTGTATCTAGCTGCTTCCCCTTACCTGATCTCGCGATCATCGAAGCGAGCGAAGAAGTCGTCATTCCAACGAACATTCAGGTTGCCTTCGGCTGCGGTGATTCGGCCGGCCTTTTCGGTTCCTGAATCGGTGGATTGCTTCGATGGTATTCGACTGAACGATCCGTCCAAGTTGGTACGGTTCGATGAAGACGTCAATAAAATCGACGCGTTGGTCGGTGTCGGATAGTTCGACTTTGTTGCGTTTGTGTTGTCTGTCTTCGAACCCATGTTAGCCAGCGGCGTCATCATGGCGAATACATCGATCGACGATTCATCGTTCACGCCGTTGTTGCTATCCCCAGCGTTATCTCTATCTCCATCTCCTCCACCGCCACCACCGCCGTTCCCGCCACTACCGGAACCCTCGGCTGGCGAACCGGACTCGGGAATCGTGATATTGTTTAGCAACACATTATTCGATATCCGTGATTGAACAAACGACAAGTCGGCACCTGTGATGCGACGGTCCTTGTTCACATCCCGAATGTCGTTAACCGACACGATCGCATTGGATATACCCGACTGGACTTGCGAAAGATCCGCGCCCGTTACGCGATAGGCCGCCGCACCATTCACCTCGCCCATCGCATGCCCAATATAGAACGTCTGAGGTGCCGTCAAGTTGGTGTTCGCATTCGCTTTCACGATGATCTGCAACCACGTGTTCTGAATCGCCGGTTGGTTGTTCGCAAGCGGAGCCCATTCCAGTTGCACTCGACCTGGTATGGTCGCAGTCCCAGCGGTCAACACAATTGCCGAAGGCGTTGGTGCCATCCCCCAGGTGCTCGGATTCTGTGCTCCAGATGCCCCTGTAGGTGCTACGCGTAACGTAAAGTCGTTCGCGGTTAACGTCGCGGTGGTCAATCCGGCGATGTCCAGTACCAACCCATTCAAACCTCGACTGTAGTTCGATACGTTCGCAAATGTTGTCGTCTGAGCGGTTGTGCTCGAACGCAGTAGTACTTTGGATGTACTCAATGCCGAAGGAATACCCGAAACGGTCTCATAACCTGAATCGTTATAAAATACCTGACGGTTGAAAACCGTGGTCGTAATGTTTGCTTGCGCCGTCGTGGTAGTATTTGCCGTGTAATTGCCAACATCCGCACCACCCAGGACCAGTCCCGTGATGTTCACTGTTTTGTTATTCCCGACGCCGATATCCGTAAACGTTGCAGTACCGCCTGTTAGCGTCACCACATCCGGACCGATCACTCCGCTCAACGACCGAGAAGCAATGGTTGCCGCAGTCGTGTTATCGAACGGCTTATTGTTGACGGTCGCATTTGCAATCAACGGCGCCCGTTCGATCGTAAATGCCGTCAAGGCCGACTGAGCTGCGTTGTTATTCGAGTTGGCAGCCACGGACGCTCGGACGTAGTACGTACCCGCATTAACCGGAGCGGCAATCGATTGCGTCCCGGCCGAATCACTAAAGTATGTAAACGTTATCGTTTGGACGGGCGAAGCATTGCCCGACAGCGTAGCAACCGCCGCGTAGGCGGTTCGATCGTAAATCCGATTTCCGGAAGTAATCGTCAAAGTAGGCGTTGCAGCGACAGCGCTGATCGTAAAGTCCACGCTGCTGGAGCTGATCCCATCGTTGGCGGTGATGGTCACTGTTTGGTTAGTAAGCACGTTGGCTGGCGCATGCGACCAAGACCAAGTCCCATTGCTGTTCTTCACCACCACACCCAGCGAAGCGGTTAAAACAACACTCGCGCTGTTCAATTCTGGATCGGCCCATGTTCCCGAATTATTCATGGTAGTTTGGACTTCGCCGGTAATCGTCGCGTTATTCCTTGTTAAAACAACAGGCTGATTCCCTACTTGGAAGTGATAGGTCACCGTCCCGCTGTTGATTGCGTTTCCTGACGAGTCTTCTCCAAAGGCTACGAAGGTCACTTCGTACAAACCCATTTGGGTAAAGGCAAAGTTCGCGTGCGAGTGGCTACCGGCAGCGACTTCAAACACATCGGAAGCATCAATGCCGTTCGAGGTTGCCATCTTTAGGTTGGGAGTTGTTGGTGTCAGTCCTGATTGCCAAACGGAGAACTCACCAGGTCCCGAAACAGATGCCAATCGTAGGGCCGCTACGTCGCCAGAAAGCAACCCTTGTCCTAGTTCTTCGCCCCCTATTCCCAGGAAGAGCAAATTGGTGTTTTCAATGTCTGGCAAAATGTAGACGGTGCTTCCGGCAGGTACGCCAAGAAAGTCATACGATGCATCACTGTTTCGAATGGTTTGAGCATCGATCCCAACGTAAAGCAGCGCTTCATCAGGTTCATATTCCGTATCAGGTTCATGTTGGTGAATATGAAGGTCCCAGGTCCCACCGGTAAAGTTCACACCAATGTCGGCATGACCGGATGTCAAAACGTCGACAAACTCTGGGCGAATCGAACTTGTAATGGTCACCGTTGTGATTGCCCCTTGGACGGTGCCATCGCTGACTCGGTACGTAAAGCTGTCGGTCCCGTTGAATGTTGGTCCAGGAATATACTGGAAAGTTCCATCGCCGTTCAAACTGAGCGTACCGTTGGAAACGCCAGACACCGGTATCGCACTCAACGAATCGCCGTCGATGTCGGAGTCGTTCAAGAGAACATTTCCTCTCAACATGCTTCCGGTCAAAACCGAAAAGGCATCTGCGAGAGCTATCGGTTCATCATTGACGGGTGTTACGATCACGTTAACGACGGCAGTTGCAACGCCGCCGTGCTCGTCAGTCACCGTATACGTAAAACTGTCCGAACCTGTGAAGTTAACATTCGGCGTATACAAAAGCGACTTGTTGTTTGGAGAGATTGCGACGGTACCATGCGAGGCGGTGGAGATCGAAGTGATGGATAAGACCTCCAAGGCGTCTGGTGATCCGCTATCGTTGGCCAAGGAGGCAATCAGCGTTGCGCCCGAGTCTTCTTGAATTGTTATGGAATCATTGTTCAGACGGGGGGCTGCCTCTTTCATGGGCGAGCCTGTTTGTAACTCATTGACATCAAAATGGAGCGTGTTGACGGGGCTTACCACCTCGACCAACGTCCCGCCTTGATTCACAAACGCCTTGGTTTGAATGTCAATTTCATAGCGGCCAGCATGAGTGAACATCCAGTTCAAGTGGGCGTGTGAATTTCGGGTTATCCAGAAAGTGTCACTGACGTTGGCACCATGAGTCGACTCTGGGACACCATTCAAACCGTCAATCGAGTCGAACCAAACTCGAGGTCCACCGCCCGTTCCTGAATCATACCCCGAGAAATTTGCTCCTGCGGGTGCCCGGAAACCAACCATTTCGTAACGAATCCATTCCGCGTTTGCCGTGACTCTTGGGTCTCCGGTTGGAGTGTAACTAGCGAGAATTCCTGCCGCGATACTCTCGGTCGAGATACCAGGCCAAACTATGGATGAATTCTGGCTTTGCGGAAGATTCCAAACGTTAGCTCCAGGAGCGGCCCCTATAAAGCTAAAGGCAACGGGGTCGAGCGTTGTTGGTAATGTAATGATGCTCAACGGATTGGCAAAAAACACGGTCTCATCCCAGTCCAGAATGGTTGGGTTGCTCACGCCGCCGGCGTTCGGTG
>CAITIF010000595.1 GCA_903892365.1 uncultured Pirellula sp.
CTGCCTCCTCGATGTTCATGTGAAAGAAATCTGCGAGCAGTTGCACGTTTTCAATTTGGTGAATGGTCACGATACCTTCCGCAAGCGTGTTCGCTTGGTCTGTTTCATAGCGATTCAGCGGTTCATAAAGAAGCGGTAAGCCGAATTGCTTGGCGTGCGATGCCAAAATCGATAAGGCGTCGCGTAGGTAAGATTTGGCCGTTTCGCGGTTCACTTCTTTTGTGGATCGACCCTGCATCGAACCAATGATGGCAGGCGCCCCCAGTTCGGCAGCGCTGGATATGATAGAGCGAACAAAATCGATGGCGCGCTCTCTTAGGACCGGGTCCTCGTCTGCCAATTGAAGTCGATGCTTTACCCAGCCAGCGCCCGTTCCGACAGCAGCGACCGCTAATCCCGCGTCCGAAAGATTCTTCGACAATTGCAGTCGCCGTAACGATTCGGCATCGGATGGAAAGATCTCGATGGCATCGAATCCAAGCTGCTTTGTTTGGTTGATCGCGGCAACCGGGTCGGACCAAAAAACAAAAGGGCCACCTCGAGCTTCCTCAACCAATGAGACCGTTACAGCAGATTTCATGCGTTTGCTTTCTAAGATAACATCACTACGAGAAGCCGGGTTCGCCAACGGACGATAGTCCACCATGGCGATGCTCAACCCGATTTATCATAACGAAATCTACCGTTTGTCGTGGCCGGATGCCACTGGTTGGAAAAATCGAAAGGGATAAACTGTGTTGGCGATTGTTTCATGGTGGCGATTAGAAGATGGCCACCCACGGAAAACGCTTCGGACAGTTGTGAAGCTGTTTGTGCAGGTATCGCATTTCCCTTTTGTTTCCCCGCACCTGAGATTTACATGGGTCCCGCAAAAACCGCTATTTCCCCGACACGAGCTGAGAATTATCCAGAGTGGTACCAGCAGGTGATCAAAGGGGCCGACCTTGCTGAAAATTCGGCAGTTCGTGGATGTATGGTCATCAAACCGTGGGGATACGCCATTTGGGAGAACATGCAAAAAGTTCTCGACCAAATGTTCAAAGATACAGGCCACCAAAACGCGTATTTCCCGCTATTTATACCCATGAGCTTTCTCGAAAAGGAAGCGGAGCACGTCGAGGGATTTGCGAAAGAATGCGCCGTGGTGACTCATCATCGGCTTGAACCAGACGGCAAAGGGGGCCTAAGGCCAGCTGGTGAATTGGAAGAGCCCTTAATCGTTCGACCAACCAGCGAAACCATCATTGGTGCAACCTACGCAAAATGGGTGCAGTCGTATCGGGATTTGCCCATCCTGATCAATCAATGGGCAAACGTGGTCCGCTGGGAAATGAGAACGCGGCTCTTCCTGCGGACTGCAGAATTTCTTTGGCAGGAAGGCCATACGGTCCATGCGACAGCAGAAGAAGCGATGGAGGAGACTCGCAAGATGCTCGAGGTCTATGCGGACTTTGTCGAGAACTACATGGCAGTGCCTGTCATCAAAGGCGAAAAGACCGCGGGCGAGCGATTCCCTGGTGCGGACATGACCCTTTCGATCGAAGCCATGATGCAAGACAGAAAGGCTCTTCAAGCGGGCACGTCTCACTTCCTTGGCCAGAACTTTTCGAAGGCTCAAGAGATTAAGTTTCAAGACAAGAACGGTGATATTGTTCATGCGTGGACCACTTCTTGGGGCGTATCGACCCGCCTGGTCGGTGCATTGATCATGACCCATTCCGATGATGATGGTTTGGTTTTGCCACCCAAACTTGCTCCATCGCAAGTCGTTATCATTCCTATCTATCGCGACGATACGCAACGGGAAGAAGTTGTCTCCTACTGCAAATCGCTGAAGCAGGAACTGGCTTCGCAGATTTACGCGGACCAAAAAGTGCGAGTCGACATCGATGACCGGGACATGCAAGGTGGCAACAAGAAATGGTATCACGTCAAACGTGGCGTTCCCATTCGAGTTGAAGTCGGGCCCAAGGATATTGCTGGAAACGGCGCGTTTGTGACTCGACGCGATTTGGGGCAAAGCAAATCGATGCTCCGAACTGATCTCGTGGCCGGAGTCGTCGGGATGCTGACGGAAATGCAAGATAACTTGTTTAATCGAGCTCTCGCAATGCAGAAGGCAAATACCGTGGAGCTCCATTCTGAAGCGGAATTTCGAGCGTTCTTTGTGCCCGATGATGATCGCGAATGTTCCACCGGTGGTGGCTTTGCAAAATGTTGGTTCAGCAGCGAAGAAGCAGTTCAGCCGTTGCTGGATGAGCTTAAGGTGACCATCCGTTGCATTCCTTTGGATTCACCTAAGGGTGAAGGCAAGTGCTTTATGACTGGCCAGCCAACGACCACGATGGGCATTTTCGCCAAGTCGTATTGATATCGTACAATTTGTTTATACGGGTTGTTTGTACGGGGCGTTCCCTTCCAGGACTATGGCATGGCGGCTTCGGTGCACCTGCTGACTGTAATTTGAAATAGCCTAGTCGAGATCGCTCTTGCGCACGAAGTGCAGCTCGGGATGAGTTCGAATCAAGAATCCGTCTTGATAGATTGCAAAAGATGCCAGCGTTTCTCCGAATAATTCATCGGTCGCAATCGTTTCCATCTTGTCCCCACTTCGAATAACGCTGGTGATTCCGGATTGGTTCGTAAAATAGACCAAGTCGCCTACCGCGGTTGGACTCGCAGAAAAGGAGCCGCTTAGACGGTCCTGCCATCGCATGGTCCCATCACGTTGAGATAGGCAGGTCACCACGCCAAGGCTAGAGACAAACAGGATCGAATCCTGAACCAGGACTGGTGAGGCAATCTCAGGAACTTGGCGTTTCCAATTCCAGAGAACGTGCGACGAAGAAACATCCCCTTTCCCGTCGACTCGGATCGCAAACAATTCCGGTCGCATATATCCCGAGCATACAAACGCAACGCCATCTTGATAGACCACTCTAGGAACAATGGCGTGTCCTGAACCAATTCGGCATCTCCAATTCTCAGACCCGGTTAAGGGATCGTACGACACCAGCCATTGCGCGGTTGGTGCCAGTAACTGGTGCACTCCAGCGTGCTCGATCACCAGTGGGGTCGAGAATGCGCGACGTTCCGCACCGCGTGTCGTTTCGATTTCAGGCCGCTCAGTTCGCCACGCTTCTTTGCCTGTTTCTAATTGGATCGCGGATACGTACTGAGCATCGGTTCCATCGAATGCGAAAATGACAAGGTCTTGATGAATGACGGGTGATGTTGCTGGGCCAGTAATGTCGTCCAGAGGTACCGTTCGATTCCAAAGGACTTCGCCGGTTGTGCTCAAACAGTAAGTGCCTAGAGATCCGAAGTGGAAGACGATTCGCGTTCCGTCGGAGCAAGGGGTTGGCGATGCATAGCTATTCATCGCATGAATTGGTTTTGGGTGTTCGATGCGTCCCAATTCAATCACCTGTTCGACTTTGCCCAATTTTGCATTGACCCGAATGGCAAACAACGAAACGGAACCATGCGTTTGGAAATCGGTCGCTCCGTATTCGCTCGCTTCTAGTTTTTCATTGACGAGCCGATCGGGAATGGCAACAAATTCGGCTGAAGAAAGCCAAATGGATTCACCCAGCACGATCGGGCTTGACCATCCTTGCCCCGGGAGAGCGACGCTCCAGGTTGGCGGTCGGAATGGACCTCCCCACTGAATTGGCAAATCCAGACGTGATGATAATCCCTGCCCCGTCGGGCCCCGAAACTCTTGCCAATCGGGCTCATCACTTAACGAAATCGTGCAGAGACAAGCGAACCCTACGAATGCAAGACCAAGCTTCCCTGTGCTGACTCTAAAATAGGAGCAAAATGGGATGTACGTTGATTCTTGAAGCAATGGCATCGCGACTGTCCGATGTGTGGTTTCGATATAGATGCAAGTGAGTTTTCCAACTTTTGGGTGCCGAGGCAAGAGTTGCTCACGAAGCCAAGCATCGCGTCGGATCGATCTGTATTCGCGAGGAACACGCCATGGCCAGGCTCGTACGATCCGCAAAATGCTTAAAAATGGAACAGACACACCGAGCGATTCCGTCCCTTTGGGCAGGCTA
>CAITIF010000596.1 GCA_903892365.1 uncultured Pirellula sp.
ATGTAGAACAGTTGTCCCCAACTGTTCAAGCATCTTGCAGCAACGTTCCATCCCCGATCACACTTGCCGGCACTACACGTCAGCCTGACAATCCGAAAACGGAACGGAAACGTTACGTGCCGGTCTTTGTTTTCGAGCTAGCGGTCGTTGTTAGCAGTTCTGAGCAGTTGAGGACAACTGCTCTACAATGTAGAACAGTTGTCCCCAACTGTTCATGAACCTTGCAGCGGCGTTCCATCCCCGATCACACTTGCTGGCACTACACGCCCGCCTGACAATCCGAAAACGGAACGGAAACGTTACGTGCCGGTCTTTGTTTTCGAGTTAGCGGTCGTGGTTAGCAGTTCTGAGCAGTTGAGGACAACTGCTCTACAATTATGCGCATTTCCACATTCAGATACGCCTAAGCTGCAAGACAAGAAATTTCTTCGAATTACCATGATGCGAGCGTGCATCGTCGCACCGGTAAATGAAATTCCCCGAGAGTTCCGTCCATGAGTTGTCGTGCTGAGATCCCTTTGCGTCGTACCATTATGCTTGGATTGCTTCTTGCTCTGTGGTTTATCCTGGCGATTCGGGATGTGGATGCACAATCCATCAACGAATCCAATTGGCAAGCTCATGCGAATGCTCGATTGAAGTCCATCTACGAGCGCGGTGAGTACCGGGCGAAGAAGTTTCAGCCAACTTGGCGAAGCGATAGCTCCGGATTGGTGCTCGACGGAGTCGACCCGACGACCATGAAGCCAGTCCAGTGGTTTCATGATACACGTTCTGGTGAAAGAAGAATTCTGGGAACGGAGGAAAGGACTGCCGACCCCAATACCAAGCGGACTTCATCTCAATCCGGCTTCCGGCTCGAATCGCGAGCTTCAAAGCTCGTAGCAGTCGATCCGAAGAATCAAACGGAAATCTTGCTGGTCTCCAACGCATCTGATCGGACTGTGGACTACCGAGATCCTGTTTGGAGCCCAGACGGATCGCGAGTCATGTTCATCGAGACTGATTACACCGATGTTCGCAACCGGTCCGTGTTGATCCCAGGCGATCCATCCTACCCTGAAGTGCAACAGCATCGTTTTGCAAGAGTGGGTGGCGACATAGAAAAGCTTCGCGTAGGAGTTGTGAATGCAGACGGAACGAACTTGCGTTGGCTGCCCATCGAATGTCCAAAAGAAGGAATCTATTTGGGGCAAGTGGAGTGGGCAGGAAATTCCGACGAAGTGCTCGTCGAACGCTTCAGTCGCTTTCGAGACCGACGCGACTTCCTGCTCATCAACTCAAGCGGCCAAGTTCAAACGATTTATTCGGAGACGAATGAGGCATGGGTAGAATCGAGTCAGGGTAAGAACTCGGGCCTGGTATGGATTCGAGAGGGCAAAGAGTTTGTCGTCATCAGCGAAAAGGATGGATGGAGGCATGCCTATCGTTGCTCACGCGATGGAAAGGAGTCGGTGTTGCTGACTCCCGGTGACTATGACTTGATCGATCGCGCGGTGATCGATCAAGCCCGTGGGTGGTACTATTTCTATGCTTCTCCCCATGATGGGACGCAGAAGTACTTGTATCGCGTTTCGCTAGATGGCCTTGGAGAAGCGCAACGCATTTCGCCCAAAGATCAAGTCGGCACGCATGGATACCTATTCTCACCCGATGCCAAGTGGGCAGTTCATACTTTCTCCACCTTGGACTCACCTCCCGTGCATACGCTTGTCGAAATCGATTCGCATCGCGCCATAAGTTCCTTGGAAGACAATCAAGAGATTCGCGAAAGGATGCATTCGATTGGCACTTCACCAACCGAGTTCCTTAAGCTCGACATCGGCAATAGCATTGTGTTCGACGCTTGGATGATCAAGCCCAAGGATTTCGATGCTTCAAAAAAGTATCCGATCTTTATCTATGTTTATGGCGAGCCTCATGCTCAGACCGTGTTGAATGAATGGGGAGCAGCTCAGATCGATTTTCATCGCGTGGTTGCCGAATTGGGATACGTCGTGGTGTCGATCGATAATCGAGGAACCCCTGCGCCTAAAGGTGCCGCATGGCGAAGATCGATATTTGGAAGCTTGGGGCCATTGTCGACCGAAGAGCAAGAAGCGGGTTTGCAAGCGATCGCAAAGCAATG
Source organism: uncultured Pirellula sp. (assembly GCA_903892365.1). Classification (GTDB taxonomy): domain Bacteria; phylum Planctomycetota; class Planctomycetia; order Pirellulales; family Pirellulaceae; genus JBKCUI01. The sequence goes on from CAITIF010000596.1 coordinate 2,129, forward strand.
CCCTTTCGTCGACTTGTCCCGCGTCGGCATCTGGGGTTGGAGCGGTGGCGGTTCGAATACGCTGAACGCCATGTTTCGTAAGCCGAATTCTTACCATGTCGGAATCGCGGTTGTCCCGAAACCGCAACCCCATCTTTACAACGCATGGTTCCAGGAGATCTTCATGCGAGATCGCGACGTCAACCCCGAGGGTTATGAACGCTCTGCCCCTATTCATTTCGCCGAGGGGCTCCAAGGAAAGCTGCTGATCATGACAGGTTCGGGCGAGACCAACACCCATATTCAAATCATCGAAGGGTTGGTCGATAAGCTGATCGCCCTTGGGAAACCGTTCGACTACATGGTCTATCCCAATCGGGATCATGGCCTGCGCGAAGGGGACGGTACCCTGGTGCATGTTAGAATGCACATTCTCAGATACTTGCTACAAAATTTGCCGTCCGGGCCGAAGTAAAGGGAGTTACCCGATCTTTCAACCATGAACAACAATATGATCTACGGTGCCATCCAACGACGATGGTCGATCTTCGTGTGCGTGTCAGTATTGGCATCTATCCTGACCATCCAAACCAATCACGTAGAAGCTTCGGAAAATTGGGTCCACTGGCGAGGCCCCAGCGCGGATGGGCATGCGGGAATCCATGCAATGCCGCCAAGGCAGTGGGATAAATCCAAGAACATCGCATGGACAGTGGACTTACCCGGAGAAGGCTCCGCAACACCCATCGTTTTTGGTAATCAAATTTTCATTCTGTCGGCGGTGAAGACCGAGCGTAAAAGTCCAACCGCGATTGTGAATGACGAACGCGCTAAAACAGTTCCTGACGAGTTCTTTTACCAATTCGTGGTGTCCAGCTATGATCGCAGATCAGGGAAGGAGCTTTGGCAGCGCGTCGCGATCGAACAAGTCCCGCACGAAGGCAAACACGATACCAATACCTATGCAGCGGGTTCCCCGACGACGGATGGTGAGCGACTCTACTTTTCGTTTGGATCTCGAGGTGTCTTTTGCTACTCGCTGGATGGGGATCTGATATGGAACATGGATCTGGGCGATATGCGCACTCGGAGCGGTTGGGGAGAAGCTGTCACGCCAACATTGACTCAGGATGCTTTGATCATCAATTGGGATCAGGAAGAAGGATCCTTCATCGCCGCGATCGATAAGCAAACGGGGCAGATTCGCTGGAAAGTGGATCGTGCTGGCGAAGTCAGTTCGTGGAACACCCCGTTTGTCACCACCTACGAAGGCAAGCAACAGGTTGTCGTTAACGGAACGGGTTCGGTCAAGAGCTATGACGCGACCGACGGAAAGCTTCTGTGGGAATGCGGAGGCCAAACGGTGAATGCAATTCCTTCGCCAATACGGTTCCGCGATTCGGTCATTTGTACGAGCGGTTATCGTGGGTCGCTCGCTTGTTCCATCCCACTCCAGTCGCGAGGCAATGTTACGGACAGCCCTGCACTGGACTGGAAGATCCAGCAAGGGACTCCCTATGTCCCCTCACCGATTGTCAGTGGTTCCAGACTGCTGCTCACGTCGGGCAATACGAATGTGCTCAGCGGCATCGATGCCGGTACGGGCCAAGCGATTCTGGAACGAACTCGGTTGACGGGAATCCGCTCCATGTATGCATCACCTATTTTGGCCAACGGTCATTTTTACTTTACAAGTCGCGAAGGAACAACTTTGGTGGTCAAAGACAATGAGACGCTGGATATTGTCGCAACCAATGAACTCGACGATACCATCGATGCTTCGCCTGTCGCTGTGGACGACCAGTTGTTCCTGCGAAGCTGGAGCAAGCTTTATTGCATTCAAGATGTGCCAGCGATCAGCACCAAGTCGACAAGCCAAATGAATACGGTTCCGAAGAGCCCGAGCATCGCATTCAAGCAAGTCGATCTCGAACAGTCGAAGGAAACCTCGGCCAATGCAAGTATCGGTGACGTGGATGGCGACGGCGATCTGGACATCGTCTTGGCCAAGGGAAGGCACTGGCCGCTTCACAATCGCGTGCTGATCAATGACGGGCAGGGCAATTTTCAAGGCACCCACCTGGCAGACAGCCCAGACCGTAGCTACACCGCAGCATTGGGAGACTTGGATGGGGATGGCGACCTAGATATGGTTGTCAGTAATGACAAACCCGACCAGAAGATCGTTTATCGAAACGAGGGTCGAGGCACTTTTGCACATGCGAGCACCTGGGGTGATGCATCCTGGAATACACGCAATGTCGGACTCGCTGATATGAATGGAGACCATCATCTGGATCTGATCGTAGCTAATCGAAAGAGTCGTAGCTTTATCATCCTGAATGACGGTCAAGGGAACTTCAACGAGGACCGTTGGACGGTTATTCCATCCGAATCCGCAACAACGATCGTTGCAGCAGATTTTAATGGCGATGGTTGGATGGACCTTGCTGTTCCACACCGCGATGGTGGTGCGAGCCGAGTGCTACTCAATGACCAGAAAATGAGCTTTTCGAGCATGTCGACGTTCGGTGCTGCTGTCTCCTCGACCCGCGCTTGCGCCACGGGAGACTTGAACCGCGACGGAGCTATGGACCTGATTGTCGGTGATGATCAATTGGGAACGATGGTCTGCATGAACGACGGGAAGGGAAATTTCCCCGGGACGATCTCTCTTGGAGATCCAAAGCGGGATGCGTACTGCATCGCGGTCGGAGACATGAACCAGGATCAACGATTCGATGTGGTCGTTGGGTATTCCCAAGGTGGCAGTAGCATCTTTATGAATGAAGGGACCGGTAGCCTGTATCAGGAAATACCGTTTGGCGATGGGAGCGGCGCTGTCTACGGCATCGCGATTGGCGATCTCAATGCCGATGGAAGGAATGATGTTGTTCAGGCGCGGAGTGAAGCGACCAATGCAGTTTTCTTCCAGCTCGGCACGAATCAGGAGCTAGATCAACCGTCGACGGAAAGTGTGAAGTGGCTGACTTATCCCGGTGGGGATGGTCCGGGGAAGGGGAAGCGCATCGTGCTCATCGCCGCCGAGCAAGAGTATCGCAGCGAACAGTCCATGCCAATGATGGCGAAGATTCTCAGCACGCATCATGGATTCGATTGCACTGTGCTATTCGCTGTGAATAACAAAGGCGACGTCGATCCAACACTGCCGGTTTATCCCGAGAAGGGAAAAGAGGCTTCCTTCCAAGATCACCACATTCCCGGCCTGGAACATCTTGCTTCCGCCGACTTAGTGATCTTCTTCACTCGCCTACTGACGTTGCCACAGTCCGAATTGGAACAGATTGTAAACTATGTTGACTCGGGCAAACCTTTCATCGCGCTTCGTACCGCCAATCATGGTTTTCGCGGTCCATTGCCTTACAAGATCAATGGCAAACAAATACGTTGGGGCGAGGATGTTCTTGGCGGTACCTTTCTCAATCATCATGGAAACTGGCATGCGGACTCAACGCGTGGTTTTTTCGACCAAGATCATACTCAGCATCCTATTCTGACGGGCGTCAGCGACATTTGGGGCGACTCCGACGTCTATCGCACCTACCAAGAGGGAACGAGCTTGCCGGCAGATTGCTCCGCACTAGTATGGGGGCAACCGTTGATGGGTCGCAAACCAGATGACTTGCCGAACGAAAAACTTCAGCCGCTTCCTGTCGCTTGGGTAAAGCCTTGGCAGACCAGCGATGGTAAAACAGCCCGAGTCTTTCATTGCACGATGGGAAGCGGCATCGACTTGAAAAATCCTGGCCTGCGTCGTCTCTTGATCAATGCCACCTATTGGGGGCTCCAGATGGAGGCATCGATCGCCGACACCCGAAGTGTGGATATCGTGGGTAGCTACCAACCCCTGGAGAGTGGCTTTAACTACGATGAACTCGGTGTCAAACCTCAGCCCGTTTCCTACTACCGATGATTTTTGACTTCATGGCAAGTAATCAGCACTTCGCAATCGAAACGACCATGAGAAATACCTTCCTGGCGATGTTGTTGTTGCTCAGCAGTTCGATGGCTTCCGCAGGGGATCCGGCCTTGCCTGGAAATCACCCTTTAACGCAGGTTCAATCTGGGAGTTTGCTGATTTCGGAACTGCGCTGCGCGGCTTGCCATACCGATATTGCACGCAATGCTATTCCAGAAAAGACAGCGCCGGACTTGGCGGAAGTAGGCACACGAGTCACAGCCGAGTATCTACAAAAATTCCTTGCGTCCCCATTAACGGCTCATCCTGGAACGACGATGCCAGACGTGTTGGGTGCACGCCCAGAATCGGAGCGTAAGAAGATGGCTGAAGCGATGACTCACTTCTTAATCGCCCAGTCGACAGCCGCGGCTTCGTTCGAGCCTCTCGAGCCTACGGGACCATTGGATCGCACACAAGGCAAAGAGCTATTTCATTCTGTAGGTTGCGTCGCTTGTCACGGGCCTCAAGAATCGGCTTCGGACTCGCAGAAGAATCCCAAACACAACAGTCTGGTCGACGACGAAGACGAAGACGAAGATAAAGAGGAAGATAAGGATCCAGCACGAGCGGCCAGCCAAGCGATCAAGCCCATGGCGGCTCCTCTCGAACATGTCGCAATAAAGTACAGCGTGAAGTCTTTGAGCGATTTCTTGTTTCAACCGTTACGCGTTCGCAGCTCAGGCCGCATGCCTGACATGAAACTGACGCGTTCCGAATCGCTTGCCATCGCTGGGTATCTGATGGGCGAGCAGACAAAGCCTAGCAATCCCATGGTTCTCGACGCTGCGTTGGTGGCTGCCGGAAAGAAACACTTTCAAGAATTGAATTGCGCAGCGTGCCATTCACTGAAGGGCTTCGAAGCTGCTCCGCCAGTCGGCTCGTTCAAGCCGAGCTCGTTCAAGACGGCGGACTTTACCGCTGGTTGCTTGGCCACGGTGCCAGGGAAGACCCCGCTGCCAGGGAAGACCCCGCTGCCAGGGAAGACCCCGCTGCCAGGGAAGACCACGGTGCCAGGGAAGACGACGAACGATCGCAGCCCTCGTTTCGCTCTCGACGATAATCAGCGACAGGCCATTGTCGCAGCGATTCGAGAAGACGCCACGATCCAAGGTGACACAGCCATCGATTCCGATCCAGTCGCGTTGGCGAAAACGCTGACGGTCTTTCGCTGTGTCGCTTGCCACGTTCGGGACGATTATGGGGGCGTGCATGATGCTTACAATTCCTTCTTCAAAGGAAGTGAAATGAATCTTGGCGATGATGGTCGTATTCCGCCACCACTTACGTTGATGGGGGCCAAGTTAAAGCCGTCTTGGATGAAGAAAGTGCTCTTCGATGGTGAAAGCGTTCGCCACTACATGGTGACTCGAATGCCACAGTATGGATCGGCGAATCTACAGCACTTGCCAAGTCTCTTTAGGCGGCTTGATGTTTTGGACGGTCCGCAGATGAATATCCCGAATCCCGATCCTAGTGAGGAAAGCGAACGGCAGAAAGAAAAGCTGATTCGTTCGGCGGGGCGCGAATTGATAGGTGACAAAGGGGCGAATTGCGTAGCCTGTCACCCATTCAACGGAAAAGCGGCGAACGTGAATCAGGGGATCGATCTACTGACCAGCTTTGAGCGACTTCAACCCGAGTGGTTTCATCGTTATCTTCGAAACCCAGGTGCCTTTCGGCCTCGCACGGTGATGCCTTCTGCTTGGCCCGACGGTGTTGCTGCCTTCAATACGATCTTAGAGGGTAACACCGACCGTCAGATCGAGGCGATTTGGTATTATCTTTCGCTGGGCACCTCGGCGGCTGATCCATCGGGCGTTCGAGCGGTCAGCACCAAGATCCAAGTGGGCGATCGCGCCATGGTGCATCGCGGTCGCAGTCGAGTCGCGGGCTTTCGAGGTATCGCGGTTGGCTTTCCGGAAAGACTAAGCTATGCCTTCAACGCTGAGACTGGAACGCTGTCAGCCATTTGGCAAGGGGACTTTATTGGCGTGAACTGGAGCGGGCAAGGGTCGGGGGACTTCAATCCGGCCAGCGAGCCAATCACTCTTTCACAGGATGTCTCGTTCGCCGCACTTGAGAATGAAAATGCATCATGGCCATTGTTGCCCGTGATGACCAAAGAGCAGCCTACCAATCCCAATCCACTTTACCCAAAGAATGTCGGCTATCAGTTTCGAGGATACTTTCAAGACAAGTTGTCGATACCAACGTTTCAGTACCGAAGCGGTACGATCGAAATCGAAGATCGGTCTACGGTTGAAGGTTCGCAGGATCAACTACGGCTCCAACGAGATCTTCAGTTTCAGTCTCCCACGCCGCAGGTTGTCTGGTTCCGCGCTCTTGTTGGGGCTATCCATCGCTATTTAGCCCACCAAATCCAACCACTGCATGCCCATCACTAGATAAAGGAGGTTGAGGAAGTTGATAAAAGGCAGGCAAACTGCTATTGCTGCTGCTGCTGCTTAGTAGTGGAA
>CAITIF010000597.1 GCA_903892365.1 uncultured Pirellula sp.
GCTGTTAATTTAAGCGTTTCTTCAATCGCCCATCGCTCAATATCGTCCATCGTCTTGCCGATCAATTCGGACGGCGGAGACAATTCGCCGCCCATGGTCGCTAACCCAGTATGGATTAACGTGCCTGCGAGCATCTCGTTCGAAACGTCCACTCCGGGTTCGATGAGCTCAGGTGGCAAGTCATCCAAATCCAGCCGACCATCTGTATCGAGCACGACCATGGTCTCAACAAAGTTTCTCAATTGCCGAATATTTCCCGGCCAATCGTAGGCATGGAATTTTCGAGTCACCATGGGAGAGAAATTGCAGGGGCCGTGGTTGTGTCGTCGAATAAATGTCTTTCGGAAATGGTCCATCAAAGGAATGATATCGTCCCGTCTCTCCCGCAACGGAGGCAAGTGAACGGTGACTACCTTTAATCGGTAGTAAAGATCATTTCGGAAATGGCCTTCATCGATCATGGCATCCAACGGCCTATTGGTGGCGGAGATCAATCGCACATTGACTTTGATCGGCTTGTTGTCACCGACTCGGGTGATTTGATGCTCTTCCAAAACGCGTAGTAGCTTGATTTGCGTGCTCATGGGCATGTCGCCCACCTCATCCAAGAACAACGATCCGCCGTCCGCGTATTGGAATGCACCTTCGCGATCGGTGACGGCGTCCGTGAACGAACCGCGCACATGGCCGAACATTTCGCTTTCTACAAGGTTCTCGGAAACCGCGCGGACATTCAACGCCACAAGCCGCTTGTTTTTTCGAGGACTATTCTGATGAATCGCACGCGCGATCAGTTCTTTACCTGTACCACTTTCGCCCGTAATAAGAACGGTTGCATCGGTCGGAGCAATCCGCTTGAGCCTGTCGATGAGGTTTTGCATTTGAGGGCCCGCATAGACGATGCCATCAAATCCAAAACGGTCGTCTAATCTTCTTCGCAATTCCAGGTTGGTCTGCTTCAGCTGGACCGACTCGACCGCCTTGGCCGTAATGGCTCGCAGCCGATTGGGGGTTATCGGCTTCTCCAAGAAATTGAAAGCCCCAAGCTGCATGGCTTCGACCGCTTTCGTCACCGTCGCATGGCCGGTGACCATGATCACTTGGCAGTCGGGAATGAGCTGTCGGGCAAGTGCCAGCATTTGCATCCCGTCCACTTCGTTCATCACCAGGTCGGTAATGACGACATCGTAGGTATTTTGCTCCAGCATCCGCTTGCCTTCAGGACCGCTGGTTGCAACCGTGCAGCGGTAACCTGTTTTCTCCAAGCTCTCGGTCATAGCCCTGGCATGTGCAGGATCGTTATCCACTACCAAAACTGAAAAATGTTTCGGATCGAGTTCCGCGTTGGTATCGGAATCAGGCAAAGGATTGGTTGGAATGATGGAATCTTCGGTAAGCATGGTATCGTGGCTTTGCAGCCGTTAAAAAACTGGGTACTGTAGCAATAAGGATTTTCGTTAATTGTGCAGATTTGAAAAGGACTAATGCATGTCGGATAGAACGGTATGTCGCGGTGTTCGCGGCGCCACGACGGTTGAGCAGAATACGCGGGAAGCCATCCTCAATGCAACTCGTCAGCTTCTGGCCCTAATCATTCGGCGAAACGAAATCGATCCCGCGGACGTGGCAAGCGCCGTATTCACGGTCACTCGGGATGTAAATGCGGAGTTTCCCGCGTTGGCCGCTCGGCAAATGGGTTGGTTGGATGTTCCTTTGCTGTGCGGTTACGAGGTGGAAGTCCCAGGTTCCCTCGGGCTTTGCATCCGTATTCTACTCCACTGGAACACGACTAAGTCTCAGAAAGATATCCATCACGTTTATATTCATAAGGCGATTTCGCTTCGTCCTGACTTGAGCAAACTGCCCCCCGTGGACTGGAAAGAGCTGGAGCAATGGATTAGCGAGCAGATGCTGATCCGCGAAACCAACAAGACCCCGGAATAATGCGATTAAATTGGAATCCTAGTGCCTCGGCGAGTGCCCTCCATGCCGCCGAAGCCATTCATCTGCATCATTGGAAACTGATCGATTCAAGGCTCGCGGACGCAATTGCTCCTTACGCTGCGAATTTGGGTGCCTGGATTGAAAATGTGGCTCAGTTTCAATCACCAAGATTCTGGTATCTGTTGGTCGGAAACGCTGCAAATTTGGAATCCAATCATGATTTGGCAATCGCCGTCCTCCGAAAGTTTGGCCTGAATACCTCGGATGAAAGAATGAGCGTTCAGCTTTCTGGCCTCATTTCGGATTTGGAAGCAGCCTTCAATCCAATCTACCCTAAGCTACTGGAACAACTGCCTTTGCGTGCTCGGCCGCTTCAGGAGCATTGGCTAGGATACGGCCCAGGGCTTCTCGCTCATTTAGGCCGATTGACTCACAAGAGTCTTCTCGTTGACGAAGCCCGGGTTGTTCTGCTGCAACCTGCCATGGGTGGTTCCGGTGTAGCTCATATGGAACTGAATCTCGTGCGCACCGAAGCCGTTCTGGTAAACCCAATGGTTGAACTGCCGGAGGTGGTGCGATTGGCTTGGATGCTGTCGCAACTGAACCTGGAACTGCCCACGAATAGCGAGCACATCGGGGTTCATTTGATTGCAAGGCTTGGCCCCTTGGCGATGTTGCCAGCAACGCTAGCCGCCGCAGAAGTGCTCGAACTGAGCCGATGCAACGAATCGATGATGGAATTGGCCATCGAGCAATGGCATATTCCAGTTCCCAAAGACCAAGACATCCATTCGCTGCTAGTCCCCGCCCTGATGGATTGGTGGGAAACGTACCTGCAAACCAGGCCTGCCATGGGAACCGCCATGCAAGCGTTGGCAAAGATGCTTGCATTGCAATAAACATTCCTTTTTTGGCTTAGCAAAAACCGTACGATGCTTCCCTTGACCTGAATAGGGTGATCGCGGTAACCTGCAAGGGCTAAGCCTCAATACTCGTCCATGGAAGGACTCACCAACAAGCATGTCGAACTCAAAACCGACCTCGTCGCCTGTTCCTTTGCTCGATGTCAATCGCGGAAATCGGCCTCTGCGGGACCAGATCATGGCCTCCATCGCAGAAGTCGTTGACAGTGGGCGCTTTCTTCATGGTCCGCAAGTAGGCGAACTCGAGTGCACCGTCGCCGGAATCTGCGAGACCAGCCAAGCCATTGCTTGCGCCTCCGGCAGCGACGCACTTTTGCTAGCTTTAATGGCGCTAGACATTCAATCTGGGGACGAAGTGATCTGTCCAAGCTTTACCTTCTTCGCAACCGCCTCCGCCGTCAGTCGGCTCGGTGCGATTCCAGTCTTTGTCGACATCGATCCAAAGACATACAACCTATGCCCTGATGAAGTGGCTGCGAACGTGACCTCCCGCACGAAAGCTATCATCCCCGTGCACTTGTTTGGACAGTGTGCATCGATGGACAAGATTTGCGCGATTGGTGCTCGGCATCGCATTCCGATTATCGAGGATGCAGCTCAGGCGATCGGGGCCAAGTATCAAGACAAGCCAGCCGGTTCTTGGGGCGATATCGGATGCTTGAGCTTCTATCCAACCAAGAATTTAGGTGGGATGGGTGACGGCGGCATGATGGTTTGCAACAACCAAATCACTTCCGCAAAACTGCGTTTGCTTGCATCGCACGGCATGCAGCCTCGGTACTACCATAAACTGGTTGGCATCAACAGCCGATTGGACACGATCCAAGCCGCGATCCTGAATGTCAAGATTGCTCACCTTCAAAAGTATGCAGAGAAGCGGGCAAGCCACGCACAGAGGTATGCGGAACTCTTCGCAGGCGAAGGCCTGAGCGAATACTTCGAGCTTCCCTACCAAACACCGGAAGCGGTCCATGTTTGGAACCAGTACAGTATCCGTGTCCCAGATGGTCTACGTGATCCGCTGCGAAAGCACTTGACCGACATGGGAATCGGAAGCGAAGTCTATTACCCGGTGCCGCTGCATTTACAAGAATGCTTCCACGATCTGGGCTACTTCGTCGGCACGCTTCCGAAGACCGAGCGTGCTTCGAGAGAGATTTTGAACTTGCCGATCTATCCTGAACTCACCGAGCAAGAACAAGACACGGTCGTTGCTGGCATAAAGCGGTTCTATGCCGCTGCTTCGAGTAGCAAAGCGGCATAGGGTCGAGTCCAAAGTTCGTTAGTATTCAAAGTTCAGTAGCTCTGTATCCTACCGACTATCAATGTGGCATAGGCTTCCAGCCTGTGATTAGCACCAGAACACAGGCTGGAAGCCTATGCCACGGGTACGAATCTACCAAAAGAAACTACGGTCCAAATGGATCTTCTTCAGCGGCTGCGGCTGGTTCCGCAGCTGGGTCGTCCATAGCAGGTGCGTCACCGTTGAGCTCTGCTTCGAAGTCATCGACCGGTGGAGTGTTCTTCGGCTTTCCTTCCATTGCCTTGGCGTCCCCTTTGGTCATGCCTGCGTTGAAAGGATCGTTAGGAGCTAAGTTGCTTGGAGCTGGAGCTGGGTCGTTCTTTGGCGGTACCACAAGGCCGTCCGCGCCACCACTAAGCTTGCCCATTTCTTGCGATCGGGCTCTTGCAGCCAATCGAGCGTTCAATCGAGCCTTTTCAATCTCGGCCCGAACTGGACCTTGAATTCGTTGCAAAGCTTGTCCAACGTTGACGACCTTTCGAGCTCCGTTGATTTCAAGATCAGCCGCTTTTTCAAAATCGGCAGTCCCTGCTTCAATGCCGTTCCTGGACAGGCAAAGACCTCGGAAAATGTAAGCTCTAGGGTCCACGCTGCCTGCTGCAATCGCATCGTTCAGCAACAATTCCGCATGATCAACATCACCGCGGAAGAACGCGTGAACCGCTTTTCCATACATTTCATCCCGTGGATCCTGTGCCGAAGCAGCCCCCGAAAAGGTTGCGGTCACAAGTGCAAAAAGACTAAAAACTGTTGGTATTCGCATGTCGATCGACCCAGTTACGGAACAAAATGAGGAAGGGAAAACATACCTTGCTTCCGTCCGAGTTTACCCCGGCCCGAAAACGAAGAACCATCGTGAGTTTGGCATTAGAATGGTTCCATGGTACTTTGCTAGCCATCTCTTGCAATCAAAAGTACCTTACTTTACCCAATTTCCCAATTTTCAATTTCGTTTATCCAGCCATAAATCATCCAGAAATGCACACAAAAGGTCCCCTTTTTGGCGCAGTTGCCATTTTTGCCGCGTTGGTCCTTTTGCTTTGGCCTGCTCGGCTCCACGCGGAAACTCCCCAGGAAGCCATTGAGTCGCAGGTCCCGGCCGCTCTGCGGATTCTAGATGCATACCACCGCGAGTCCCCTGTTTCTTGCCAGCGAACGCTTCACATCGTTTATTGGACTCCTTCGGACCGTGAGCCAGCTCCCGAGTATCGCGAGCGACTGACTCGGGTTTTGCTGGACATTCAAGATTTCTACCGAAAGGAAATGTCGCGGTTAGGCTTCGGGGATCGAACAGTATCCTTGGATTTAGAGCAGGATGGGGCGCTTCGAATCCACCTGGTTCAGGGCCAAAAACCCTATTCCGAATACGGCGTCGAAAGCGGGAACCGAATCCGACAAGAGTGCATTCCAACGCTCCAGAAAGCAGGCATCCAAGCGGATTCGGAAACCATTGTTATCTTTTGCAACATGAGCAACTGGGATCCGGACAAACGAACGATCAACCAAAACAGCCCCTATTACGCAGGAGGTGGCGTGCAGGGGGGGACCGCATGGCAAGTGGATTCACCCATTCTTGATTCAGCTAGGCTATCGGAGAAAAGCCCCCTGATCCGGGACTCGCAGTACGGTGATATCTCCATCGGTCGTAACAACACGATTTTCCTCGGAGGTGTTTGCCACGAGCTTGGGCA
>CAITIF010000598.1 GCA_903892365.1 uncultured Pirellula sp.
CTCCAAAATCCTGTTCCTATGTCCCTCGTCACATCCTCGCCGCGCACGATGTTCCAGAAGATCTGGGATAACCACAATGTTCTCAGCGAATCGGGCAAGCAAACCATTTTGTATATCGATCTTCACTTGGTGCATGAAGTGACGAGTGCTCAGGCATTTGAAGGTTTGCGAATCGCCGGTCGAACCGTTCGACGCCCCAATCGTACGATCGCGACCCCGGATCACAACGTTCCTACGAACAATCGCAACTTGCCAATCGCAGATCCCATTGCCAAGCAGCAGGTGGATACGCTTCGCAACAACTGCAAGGAATTTGGAATTCGGCTTTACGATCTGAACGACGTTCATCAGGGGATTGTTCACATCATCGGCCCCGAATTGGGATACACTCAGCCGGGCATGACCATCGTTTGCGGTGACTCGCATACAGCTACGCACGGTGCCTTTGGTGCCCTTGCGTTCGGTATCGGTACCAGCGAGGTTGAGCATGTTTTGGCAACGCAAACACTGCTGCAATACATGCCCAAGACCTACGAACTGCGAGTGGATGGGAAACTAGCTCCCGGGGTCACTGCGAAGGACTTGATTTTGTATTTGATCGGTAAATTGTCCACCTCGGGCGGCACAGGATATGTCTTGGAGTATACCGGTGAAGTCATTCGAAGCTTGTCGATGGAAGAGCGTATGACGGTCTGCAATATGTCGATCGAAGCGGGCGCACGAGCTGGCATGATCGCTCCTGATCAAACGACGTTTGATTACTTGAAGGGGCGCCCCTTCGCGCCCAAGGATCTTGCAAAGGCCGAAGCGGTTTGGCGAATGTTGCCTTCCGATGCAGGTGCGAAATATGACAAAGTGGACATCTACCGAGGGGAAGACATTGAGCCTCAGGTCACGTGGGGAACCAACCCAGGGCAAGTAACCTCTATCAATTCCCCAGTTCCAAACCCGAGCGAATTTAGCGATGAAACCGAACGCAAATCGGCAGCTGGATCGCTCGAGTATATGGGACTGAAGGCGGGCGTCCCGTTGACAGAAGTCCCCATTCAACGCGTCTTTATCGGTTCCTGCACCAACGCAAGAATTGAAGACCTGCGGGCCGCAGCCAATGTCGTTAAGGGCTACAAGGTTAGCGATAAGGTCTACGCGATGGTGGTACCCGGAAGCGGGCAAGTCAAACGACAAGCCGAAGCCGAAGGGATCGATCGGATTTTCAAGGAATCCGGCTTCGATTGGCGCGAAGCGGGTTGCAGCATGTGCCTTGCGATGAACCCGGACCGTCTGGAACCGGGCGAGCGATGCGCTTCCACGTCGAACCGCAACTTTGAAGGTCGGCAAGGCAAGGGGGGACGCACCCATTTGGTCTCGCCCGCAATGGCCGCGGCTGCTGCGATTTCTGGACACTTTGTCGATATTCGCAACTGGTCTTACCGAGCGTAAAAAACGCTGAAACCCTACAACCGAAATCCGTTTCCTTCTCAACTATCCTCCGAAATCATGCAGCCATTTACCAAAATCACCGGCGTAGCCGCTCCGATGGATCGGGCCAATGTCGATACCGACCAAATCATCCCGAAACAGTTTCTGAAAAGAATTGAACGAACGGGATTTGGGCAGTTCTTGTTTTTCGATTGGCGATTCAACGAAGATGGTTCGCCGAACCCATCCTTTGAATTGAACCAGGATCGAAATAAGGGAGCTCAAGTCCTTCTGGCTCGCAGGAACTTCGGAAGTGGGTCCTCGCGAGAACATGCCGTTTGGGCCATCGCCGATTTCGGTATTCGGTCCGTGATCGCTCCTTCGTTTGCCGATATTTTCTATGGCAATTGCTTCAAGAACGGCACGCTCCCAATTCAGCTCAGCGAAGAGCAGGTCGAAGATTTGTTCCAAAGGGCAGCGGCTCAGCCACTGTACCAACTGACGGTCGATCTTGAAAACTGCACCGTCAGCGATTCGACCGGTTTTTATGCAACCTTTTCGATCGAGCCGTTTCGTCGGCATTGCTTGCTTCACGGTTTGGACGACATCGGACTAACCCTTGAAAACGAAGCGAAGATTACCGAGTTCGAACAGAATCACCCAACGCTAGCGTAACGAGCGGTTTCCAAGGCGGTTGTCAGAGAAAAGCGCGTTCGATCTTTATCTCAAACACTGCCTTGCGTATCTTGTTCATCCATGGTTCACGACTGAGACAACGTCCAAAGAGCGAATTCAAATGGCAGAAAGCAACTTCAAAGTGGAATGGGCACCTCGTGTCCACAGGCTCCCTCCCTATCTTTTTGGACGCATCAATGCCTTGCTCTATCAAAAACGACGGGCCGGCCAGGATGTGATTGACATGGGGATGGGGAATCCTTCCGACCCTCCCGATCCAGCTGTTATCTCTAAGCTTTCCGAAGCCGCAAGCGATCTGACGAACCATGGCTACTCCAAAGCCAATGGGATTTTGAATCTTCGACGTGAACACACAAGCAAGTACTTGCGGAAGTATGGTGTTCGGCTGGATCCGGAAACCGAATCCATCGTCTGCCTGGGCTCGAAGGAAGGTTTTTCGCACATGTGCTTGGCTCTGATGGGCGCTGGCGATACGGCCATCATTCCAGCACCGTATTTCCCTGCACACATGTTCGCTGTGGTGCTAGCTTCCGGGAACGTGGTGGCGTTGGATGTTTCGAACACCGAAAAATATCTGTCGAATATCGCTTACACCTGCGAGCATTTTTATCCACGGCCCAAGTTGCTGATCATCAACTATCCGCACAATCCGTCTTCGATGACGGTTGAGCCTGAGTTCTTTGTGGACGTAGTTAGGCTGGCGAAGAAGTATGGCTTGATGGTGATTAGCGACTTTGCTTACGCAGATGTGGCATACGATGGATACGTTCCACCTTCTTTCTTGTCCGCTCCAGGGGCCAAGGACGTCGGGGTGGAATTCACTACCATGAGCAAAGGGTACAACATGGCCGGTTGGCGTGTCGGTTTTTGCTCAGGCAATGCGGACATGGTCAAGGGACTGGCAACCATCAAAGGTTATTACGACTACGGTATGTTTCAAGCAATTCAAGTTGCCGCCATCGTTGCCCTGCGCGACACCGAGGCGACTGTAGAAAAGCAATCCTTGATCTACCAAGGTCGACGCGATGTTTTGATCGATGGCTTGCGACGATTGGGTTGGACCGCTTCGGTACCAAAGGCAGGAATGTTTGTCTGGGCAAAGATTCCAGAGCCCTGGGCGTCACGAATGACTTCCATCGATTTTGCCATGCATCTGCTGGAACATGGAAACGTTGCTGTCAGCCCAGGTGCTGGTTTCGGACCCGTAGGTGAAGGATACCTCCGAATGTCGCTCGTAGAAAATGAAGCACGTTTGCGACAAGCGATTCGACAAATCGGAGCGTGCTTGGACCGAAAGGTAAGCTCGGAATCGGCTGCTATCGATAGCAAAGGCCAAGTTGCCAAACAATTGACCTAAGGCAATACGTACCAAAGACGATATCGACCTAAGACGATACCGCCTATTGCTCCATGTATTTCTTAAGGATGATAATTGTCTCCCGGATGCGATTCCATGCGTTCAGGAGCGAAGTCTCTGATAAATCTTCCAGCTGCCGGACCGTTGGAC
>CAITIF010000599.1 GCA_903892365.1 uncultured Pirellula sp.
GCTTGGACCGCTTGCTTGGGATGGCGCCGATTTTTTCCCGGAACTTCGCTTCTTGCGTTTCGGCTTTGCGGCAGGTTCAGATGCTTCCGTTTCGGTCGGTTTCACGAATTCAGCTTCTGCCGCATTTGTATCAACATTGACCACCACGGAAGCGGCAATTTCTTGGGCGAATACGGATTCCTTTGGCACCGCTGCATCCTTTGGTACCGCTGTCTCTTTCGCCAAAGCAGGGGCCTTGGGTAGTTCTGGTTGCTTGGGTGCGACATTAGCTGTTGCTGCTGCTGCCACACGCACTTCAGGCGCTTCGTTCTTATCTTGGTTGGGCTTTGCTGCTGGTGATGTTGCTGCAGGTGCTGCAGTGGTAGGCGCCTTGGTAACTGGCTGTGTGACTTCAGGCAACTTGGCAACGGTTGGCTTCGGTTCGGGTTTTGCAGTCGAGGCTTGCTTTGGGGGCACTTCGGAGGGTGCTTTGATGTCGGCTCGTTTGTCTACGACGGGCGCAGAGGCAACGACGGGTGTGGGCGCAACGCTGGGTTTAGGTGTTGCGACGGATTTAGGTGCAGCGATTGGGGTGGACTTGGGAGATGCTGGTGCGCGAAGAGCTTGATCGATCGCGTCGATCAAAGACCGTGTGGAATCAAATCGATCGGATGGGTTTTTGGCTAACAGCTTCGCTAAACAAAATCGGAATCGCTCCGGAACATTTCGCTCGAATCGATCCGCCAAATTCTCAGTCGTATGCGCACGAGCCCATAGCGCTTGGTTCTCGGACAAGTCATGGGTCGCTCGATTGGAGGCTTCAAAAAGAGGTTCCTTGGAAGACGAAGCGTACCAAAGGCAACCTAACGCATAAAGATCCGACTGGATGGTCGGAAAGGAGGCTGGCAAAGTCAACTCGGGGGCTGCCGTGGATAGCAAATCACTTTGGATTTCACCCAAGCAGGACAGGTCGTTGGAGGCTAATGGATTACTGGCGGGGAAGAAAGGATCACGTCGTAAAACGAAGGTTCCGTCTTGCAGAGCCCAAACCGTTGACGTGTGAATGCGCCCATGAACCAAACCGGCCTCGTGTTGTTTTCCGAGCCCAGCTGCAATCTGTTCGATCATGCTGGTGGAATCGTCCCACGCCAGGCGACTTGATTTTAGCACCGTGGATAATGGCTGGCCCAAAATCTCGTTGCACACCGCAAACAATTTTGAATCAGCAACCTTCGCGTCGGACCATCGATCCAAGGAAGGGTGCTGCATCGAAATCGTCCGGCTGGCTAATCGCAAGCTTGGTGGATTTCTTCGAACTTCCTGCGTATTCAAAGCGGAAAGTGTCAGATGGTAAAGCCAGTACTTGGCCGACGATGGTGACGATCCCGATTGCGATTCGAACCATCCCTTACCCAGTTCGGCTTCCAGGGACTTCGTCAGCCTGAAACCATCCAGAACCAAAGGGATTCCCAGGCCGTGGAAAAGAACGTTTGCTTGGAAGGATGTGATCCGACCTTGTTTGATCAACTCCGTCGCTAAGCGACTTGGATCCAGCAAGACTTCCTGCGACGTCGCTTGAGCGACCGCGATGGCCCACTGCCGACACTCTTCGGAAGTAGCGAGTTTCTCCGCATAAATTCGCTCCCAGAGTTGTACGGAGGTCAATGCCACAGCTACTGCCCCAAGACGTACGCGAAGATAAGAGGGGCAACGATGCAAGCATCGCTATGGATCATAAATTTGGGTGTTTCCGCAGTCAGTTTGTTCCAAGTGATTTTCTCATTGGGAACGGCTCCTGAGTATCCACCGTAGCTGGTCTCGGCGTCGCTGATTTGTGCAAAGTAGGCCCAGCGTCGGGTATTTTCTTCGTCCAGATCTTGGATCAGCATGGGCACGACGCAAATTGCAAAATCACCAGCAATCCCGCCACCGATCTGGAAGAATCCAATCCCGCTATCCTGGCTGTTGGATCGATACCACTGGGCAAGGTGAGCCAGTTGTTCCGTGCCGCTTTTGAGTGCCGAATGGGACGAAACGGTTCCGTCGATGACTCGAGCGGTAAACATGTTTCCCAGCGTGCTGTCTTCGATGCCAGGTGCAAAAACGGGAATGCCTGCTTCTTTCGCAGCGATCATCCAAGAGTGTTCGCGGGGGATCTTGTAGTGCTGCTCCAGATCAGGTTCGTCCAGCAGCATAAACATATACTCGTAAGGGTAGTAGCTGGTTCCCTGTTCGGCGGCTTGAATCCAATATTTGACTAGCCTGCTCTGCATATGTTTCATGACCGTTTCAGGGATGCATGTATCGGTGACGCGATTGTATCCAGCGTCACGAAGCGCTACTTCGTCCTCCACGCTTAAGGCTCGCCAATTTTCGATAAAGCGGTATTCGTCATGAGCAAACAAGTTGAACAAATCTTCTTCTAGATTTGCGGCTGTGCATGAAATCGCATGCACTTTACCTTGTCGAATCATGTCAGCCAACGAAACGCCCAGTTCGGCTGTGCTCATGGCTCCTGCGAGCGACACCAGCATTTTCCCGTTGTCGTTGTCGATGAACTTTTTGTAGGCTCTGGCGGCAGCTAACGTCTCTCTCGCGTTGTAATGGCGAAAGTGAGTCTCCATGAATTGTGTGATTGTCATTTGGATTCGTCGAAGAGGAGTGAGGGTGGATTCAAAGTCACTTCCTGGATAGGGTTATTGCCGAGCCATTGGCATCACCACATACGTGTAACCATCTTCGGTAGAAAACATCGCGGGCTCAGCATTGCTACGCACGTCGATTGCGAACGGCTTTTCAAGATCGAGAGCCTTGAAGAAATCCGATACGAATCGATAGTCCATGGTAATCTTGACTTCGTCCCCAAGATAGGAAATTGGCATTTCAATTCTTGAAGTACCCACGTCGGTCGCTTTGGCTGCCACCACCAGCGAGCCATTGCCAAACACAAATTCTACGCCTCGGCTTTCTGGGTCGGCTACGATCGATGCTTGCCGAATGGCGGTCAAGAACGGTCCGACGATGCCTTCAATACGAGTTTTATTCTCGCGGCTTGGTATGACTTGTCGCCAATTTGGATAGCGGCCTTCGACAAGACGGGAGTAAATTGTGCAACGGTTGGTTCGGATCAAGATGTCGTTGCTTCGGGCTGCGATGCAGACAACATCATCCTTTTCGCTAATCGAACGGTCCATCAACGTCAGTGTCTTTGTTGGAACAATCGTTGACATGCCTGAATTCTTAAATCCGCCTATCGATTGCCCCTTGCCGTGCATACAGGCCAATCGCCGCCCATCGGTCGCGACCGTGGTAATGTCCTCGCCATCCATTTCGAACAACACCCCACCTAATTGATACCGAGTGCTTTCGTTGTCGGTGGCATAGATCGTTCTTTTTACCAACTCTTTGAACAGGCGAGCGGAGAGTTCAAAGTAACTGGTTTCTGCGAACTCGACTACGCTTGGGAATTCATCTGGATTTGCGAGCGGCAAATGAAATTCGCTGTGTGCACCCGTAACATCCATGGTGTTTTCGGAAGATTCGAAAGTCAGGGTTTCGTCGCTGGCTTCGCGCAAGATGTTTCCAACCCGTTGCACATTCAAAAGAGCTCGGCCTGGTTTGACAACCTCGACACTGTCGACTTCCAATCGGATTCCCGCCTCCAAGTCGGTGGCCATCAGCACCACCTTGCCGTCTGTCGCTTCAATCTTTATGTTGTTGAGAACTTCTTTGGGACTTCGAGTGGGAGCAATTCCAGCGGCAACCTGGAAAGCGGCTAGGAATTTTTCGCGATTGGAAATAATTTTCATGAAACGACACTCGTGAATGCGACAGCGGATACACGCCCACCAAATAGGCCAAATTTTGCAACCCACGTTATAGCTGAAAATAGCCAAAAGCTGTAGTGGGGCACTGAACCCCAAGGAGTTCTTCGATGCGGACATACTTCAAAATGGCCTCTGTACTGTTGTTCATGCTAGTAATTCCTTGGGGCTCGCTGTCTTTAGGGCAATCGGACATTCCGCGTCTGTTCTTCCCCGATCCTGATATTGCGAAAGTCTTCTCGCAAAACTGGGAACTTACTCTTGGGCCCTGCAAGGAAAACTTGATTCCCAACGATTTGAACAGCCCTCACTCTGAGCCATTACGTCCTTGGAAAGTGGATGTAAACGGGCACTATCCGGGCTGGTATCCTGGCGTGGATTTGAAACACATGGCCGCCGCTTACCTTGTTTATGGAGGTGATCTGCCATTGGTTCTTCAGGCGTGGGATCTGACCTCGAAGCACTATTCGCTGCCC
>CAITIF010000600.1 GCA_903892365.1 uncultured Pirellula sp.
CCGCGTGAGTCGATCCAAATCTGATCTAACGACTTTACCGATACGGAAGTTCCATCCTGCTCGCCATGAATTTGCTCGTCGGCAATTTGAGCCAATATGCTTCTGGCTTTCTTCCAAGCCAGGGGCGATTCCGGTGCTGTCCAATGCTTCAGGGGGGCACCTTGAAAAGCCAAAAATGCGTCCCAACGCCAATCGCCTTCAACACCACCGCTGAGCCACCGCAACCGAGCGGTTCGATCACAATTTCGGCGACTAGTGGTTAATTCCAGTTCTTCGCGAGGCCTCAATTGAATCCAAACATCTCGCGCTAAACGCTCATCGCGTCCTGCTAGTATCGTGCCGGAGCTACAAGAACTAATCAGCCCGGTCACTTTGAAATCGCCCAGCTTGTCTGGGTACCCCGTAGTAGCCATCAAGGGCACATCGTAAACTGCGGCGACACGTGCTAATTGTTGCTGAGCAGAAAGAGAAGGTCGGTCAACGACTGTTGTTCCGCTGATCCAATCATGCAACAACAGCCGAGGCCGCCATGCGAAAAGCCATGGCAACAACATCAAAGTATACGACACCGTATAACCAACCCATTGGCATGCTGACCACGTTTTAACATCATTAGGGTCGCCCCAAAGATAGAGGATCAGGTCGCTCAGCATCCCCATGAAAAGCAGTGCCGTGAGCACGCGCACCGCTCGTTTCCCCAGGCTGGGTTTCTCACCCGTATACCGATCGACTACGTGCAATCGCAACAACCGCTTACCTAAGGTTGCATTCCCCCAAACTTCGAACAGGAGATAGTACAGTACGATCGGGAGCATTAAGCTTAGAAAGAGCCAAAGCGAGATCGCAGTATATGTTCCATTCAGCGGTACAAACTGAACAGTAACCGCGCCGGACAATCCCGCCAGGATGCTATCCAAGCCATAAGCAGCGAAACGACGCCCCCAAGTGGATATGGTTTGCCGACCGGTGGCAAAAGGCTCCAGTGCCAATCGCAATTCACCGACCGATTGCTGTCTGGCAGCACGATCGCGTTGCAAGCCCCGCATGACCACGCTCTCAAGAAGCGCGGGAACTTTTGGATTCAAAGCTCGCACTGGTGTTGGGTCTTCGGAAACGATTCTTGCGATCACGCTGGTGGGGGACGAACCTGCAAAAGGGGCTTTACCCGTAAGCAGAAAATACAACGTCGCACATACCGAATAGATATCCGTACGTGAATCTATCGATAGACCTTTCACTTGTTCGGGGGATGCAAACAAAGGTGTCCCTACGAAATCGCCCGTTTGCGTCAATTCAGAATCGTGGACCATCGATCGGGCCAAACCGAAATCCCCAAGCTTCACGCGACCATTGGATTCCAGATAACAGTTGGCTGGTTTGATATCGCGATGGACCATGCCGTGCGAATGTGCCTCTTCCAGCCCATCCAAAACATCCATGATGACGCGCAATGCGTCGGCCACATCCAATGGTCCTGATTCCGAACTCAGATCCTTCAATGTTTTGCCCGTCATCAGTTCCATCACGATGTAAGGCTGGCCCTGGTCTTCGTCCGCAGCCCTGACAAAAACGCATCGCGGGTGATTGATCGTACTGGCGATTTCCCCTTCTTGTTTAAAGCGAAGCAACGACTCTTCCGATCGCATCCATCGCGAGGACAACAACTTCACCGCTACCAAATTACCAGACGGATCCGATGCTTCATAAACCTGTCCCATGCCGCCTGCACCCAACAATCGCTTGAGCACGTACGGACCAATTTTGAATCGACGAATCGAAGGCGCAAAAGGCTGCTGCTGCTGCGAGTCCATCGTTCCCCTAGCCCAATCCGTAGTCAATTCGGCCGCATTGAAATCATGGAGCTGTTTTGGCAACATGGCCGCCCCGAAGTCGTTTTCGGTGGCTAAAAACTCCATCAACTCGGACCTGATTTCCTGATGCCGGTCCAGCCACTGCTGAAGATCGAAAGGACTTTGGAGATCGACGGCTTCCAGATACTCCGCGATGGCCGAATCCACTTTGTCTTGTTTTCCGTCTTGATCCTCCGAGCCGATCATGCGTCTTCCTTGTTCA
>CAITIF010000601.1 GCA_903892365.1 uncultured Pirellula sp.
CGGTGATTGGATTGAGCACCGCTCTTTTGTATTCGAATGCCAACATGGCAATTTGTTCTTGGTTCCTGATGCGCTGAATCCAATGTCGAATTCAAAGGCCCGATGTGATGCTGATCCAATCGAATTTACACATTTGAAGATGGTGGTATGAGATTTCGTTTTTTCCAATAAGGAGCTTGGACATTATGGCAACGATAGTCTACAGCATGTGCGGCGAAGGCCGTGGGCACGCAACTCGAGTACAAACGATTGTCGAAGCGATGCTACCCAAGCACCGTTTTATCCTTCTGGCGGCGCGAGATGCTTACCACCAACTTTACGATCGTTATCAAGACAATCCACTTGTCAGTGTGCGTCGCTTACCAGGCTTGTTTTTTTCTTACCGAGGGCAAAAAGTGGACTATGGTAAGTCCGTAATGGCCTCCATCCCCTACCTTTGGAAACTTCGCGCGCTAACTCGTTACGTCTCAAAAATGATGGAACGGGATCGTCCAGCTCTCGCGATCACCGACTTTGAACCGATTCTACCTCGTGCGGCTCGCAAACTAGGGATTCCGTGGATTTCGCTCGACCATCAGCACTTTTTATCGGTGAGTGACTTTAGTGATCTGCCTTGGCGATTTCGATGGCGAGGACTCTTCCTTCGAGGCTCCATTCCCTTGTTTTACAGCGGCCAAGCAGGTGAAGCCGTAAGCTCGTTCTACCATTTGCCAAGCCGCCCTGGCACCGAAACGACTCTTCGGATCGGCGTACTTTTGCGACAAAACATTCTCGACTTTACCGCCAATCCACCAGCTCCCGCTGGGCACATTTTGGTTTACATTCGACGTCATGCACCAGCGAATCTTTGGGAAACTTTGGAACGATCAGGTCGACCTTCGATTGTCTACGGACTAGGCGAACGCGTATCCACTGGCACGATTCAATTCAAGAAAATAGCAGAGCATGAGTTTGTTCGGGATTTAGCCTCGGCAGAATGTCTTGTCAGTACCGCTGGTAACCAGCTTGTGGGAGAAGCGTTCCATTTGAAGAAACCCGTGCTAGCCATCCCAGAGGACGGGAACTTTGAACAAGAACTGAATGCCTGGTTGGTGAAGAAATCGGGTGGCGGCTGGAGCACTTCGTTTCAGCAACTGACGCCTCATTATCTTCAACAGTTTCTTCTTGCTGTCCCATCGCTTCGGCGGCGACTTGAACATCTGTCGGTATGCGGCAATAAAGAAGCGATCGAGTTCATCAGCCGCTTTTTGCCAGAACCAAGCGCCGTCACGGAACATCCATTTCTTTCACCCAATGTTTGGGAACCAGAATCGGTAACGCTATGAACATCCAAACATTAAAAAAGCTTCCCGCAACCATGGGCCGTATCCCAGGATTGATTCGCGACATCCATCGGAATCGAAACTCGGGCTCGACACAACCACGGCTTCTCACTTACACCGTCACCTTTCGATGCAATGCGCGTTGCATCATGTGCGATTCATGGAAAATGTCCGGTGACGGCGACATGACCCTGGATGAAATCAAGCATGTGTTCCAGCAGATCGGACAGCTGGATGCTGTTCGATTGACCGGAGGCGAACCTTTCGTCCGGACCGACTTGTCGGAAATTCTGGACTTGGCCATTCGCTACCTGAATCCCCTTGGTGTTCATATCACGACGAACGGTTTTCTAACGGATCGAATTGTTCAGCTTTGCGAGCAACGAAACAAAAAGATTCCATTGCAGTTAATGGTTAGCTTGGATGGGATCGAGAAAGAGCACAACCGTATCCGAGGCAGCAGCATTGCATGGAAAACGGCAATCGCCACGCTTGATCAACTGTGCGATCGCCAGCAAGAGCTGAATCTCGATCTAGCTGTGAACCAAACCATCGTGGATCCAACAGGAATGGAGCAATATCGACTACTTCGCGAAAAGCTTCGTCCTATGGGTGTTCGGCATCAAGCGGTTATGGCTTACGATACCAGTGCAACGTACAACTTAGAACGAGAGCTTGATGTTGCACCTCGACAAATTGGTGAATTCGCAACTCGAGGCACGTTCACACCAGCTCAGTTGGAAGCATTCTTCAACGAAGTAGAATCCGATCTCAAGCAGCTCCCATGGTGGGCAAGAGCCGCCAAGAGCTATTATCTCAATGGCATTCGGCAGCGTCTGCTTCCTTCGTCCGGGCAAGACGAATGGACCAATCCAAAATGCGTTGCACTTCATTCTCACTTACGTATTTTCCCCAACGGCGATGTACCCACCTGCCAATTCAACTCAAAAACGGTCGGCAACTTAAAGCGCCAGTCGTTCCAAGAAGTATGGAATAGCCAACAGGCTGACAACCAACGCAAATGGGTACGAGGTTGCGTGGGGTGCTGGGCAGAATGCGAAGTTGTACCGAGTGCGATTTACACTTTGGACATGCTAAAGCCCATTTCGACTCCCAAATCGAATCAAAAGAACTTCGTCACGGCCGAACCACAAATCGTCGCGATTAGAAAGATGGCTGAACCCAGCCAAGTTTGACCATGGGATTCGGTAGAGCAGCTGACTCATTCTGCAGACAAGACTGCAGAATGATAGAAAGCACATGTTCCTATCGAATTCGCAAACCGGGTGACACGAATCGCTTCTCCAGATGCGAAAATCCGAATTGCACTATCAGCGCCAGGACAGCAGCTGGAACGGCCCCCTGCAAAATCAAGGGGATGCTTGATAGGCGGATACCGGTCAAGATCGGCGCGCCATATCCACCTGCACCGATGAATGCCCCAATCGTTGCAGTGCCAACATTGATCACCGCCGCCGTTTTGATTCCTGCCAAAATGGATGGCAGAGCAAGCGGCAACTCCACCAGACGCAGCCTAGCCGCTGCATCAAGCCCCAGCACCTCCGCCGATTCAATGGTTACTTTGGGAATCTGAGTCAAACCAGCATACGTGTTTCGAACAATCGGCAACAAGCTATAGAAGAACAACGCCGCAATCGCAGGTACAGCCCCAAGCCCGAACAACGGAATCATAAAAACCAACAATGCCATCGATGGCAACGTTTGTATCACCCCGACAATTCCTAAAATCGTTTGCCCCGCAGTATCATTGCGAGCCGAAAGAATTCCGAGCGGGATGGCGGTTGCGATAGCTAGGGATAATGAAATTGCCACCAAAAACATATGCTCTAAAGTCGTCCTTCCCAATCGCGAAAAGAATCGCTTCCATTCGGCCCCCGCACCCACGGATTGCAGTGGCAAACTCATGCCCAATTTTTTGTTCAGGAATTCAGCTGCAACGTTCGACTCCAGCTTACGATCCAATCGAACACCTGCGGTCATCGACGACATTTCTTCGGAATTGATGGTGTTTTCTAGTTTCAGAATCGCTTCAGCAACTTTAGGAAGTCGCTTGGGCAAATCGTCTCGCATCAACACCATAGCGTAGTACGTTGGAAAGAAACCTTGATCATCTTCCAATGTTCGAAGCCGATAGAATTCGATTTCTGCATCGGTTGTGTACAAGTCGGTGATTTGGATCGAATTGTGTTCCAAGCCTCGATAGGCAAGGTTATGGTCCATCGTTCGGATATCCGTTTGCGGCAACCGGTATTTTGCGGCTAGCTGACGCCATCCATCTTTGCGTTCCATAAACTCGTCGCTGATTCCCAGCTTCAAATCGGGATGGTTTCGTAGATCGCTGATCTTGGTGATCTTTAAAGGTTCAGCAACCGATTCTCGCATACCCAACGCATACGTATTGTTAAAGCCAATTCGGTCGGACATCACCACCTTCAACTTGGCCATCGCTTCACGCATATCGCTCTCAGAATGGATTTCGCCCCCTTGCTTGATCGACTCGGCAAGAAGCTCTTCGCGAATGGTTCCGGTATAGTCGACGTACGCATCGATATCGCCTTGGACCAAAGCTTTCCAAAGCACTTGTGTTCCGCCAAGCTCGGATCGGTGTTCGACTTGAGCGCCGGCATCTCGTGCCAAATGCGACAACAGATCGCCAAGGATGACCGACTCGGTAAAGCTCTTGGAACCGATTCGAACGATTGGCTTTTCCTCTGCGATCAAATCAAGATGCGGAATGGTCAAAAGCAAAAGGAAGCCAAAAGCACGCAGCGCGTTGTGGAGGGCAATTCGAATCACGATTGAGGTATCCGTTGAGCATTGATGAATCGAGCGACATACTCGTTGGCGGGATTTTGAATAAGATCTTCAAGCCTTCCTTCTTGGACCACTTCTCCTTCGCCCAACATGAGCACTCGGTCGCCGAAGAAAGAAGCCTCGCCCATGTCATGTGTCACCATGATCGAAGTCTTCTTGAGCGTGCGAAAGATTTTTAACAAATCTTCTTGGAGATCGAAGCGAACCAAGGGGTCCAACGCTCCCATGGGTTCATCCAACAAGATCACAGCGGGATCCAACATCAGGGCTCGCATGATCCCAACTCGTTGTCGTTGCCCACCCGAAATTTGAGAGGGATATCGATCGAGAGCAACTCGGGGTAGTCGCGTTAGCTCCGCAAGTTCTTCAATACGATTTCGAACTCGGTCGGCATCCCACCCCAATCGCGTTGCCAGCAGGCCTACGTTCTGTCGTGAGGTCAAGTGCGGAAACAGACCTCCATCCTGGATCACATACCCCATACGTTGCCGTAATTGCTGAATATTCTTTGGCGTAATCGGCACGCCATCGAATTGGATCGTCCCCGTGTCGGCTCCGACCAAGCCAACCAGAACTCGCAAAAGCGTGCTTTTGCCACACCCGCTTGGCCCAATCAAAACCGTCGACTCACCGGTCCGAAACTCCATGGTGGTTGGCTTGAGCACTTGAAGCGAGCCAAAGGATTTAGATACATTATCGAGTGCAAACATAGTTACCTAGACAGGCTCTTGCGTTGAGAGTTCATTTCATGGAGCATCGATTGGACTCGACTTTCAATTTGATCGGTAAGCTCAGCCGGGGAAATTCGCTTGTCCTTGCCGGGCATCAAGGTAATCGGCTCATCGAATCGAACAAGCACTTCCCTTTCTGCATGAACGGTCGGGTAGGGCGCATCCAAGGCGTCTTCTTCCAGCTTGTCCAACGTTTCCGCAACTCGTTCGATCGATGGGTTTTCGATCAGATAATTGCCAGGGTAGCTGTACAGCTGAGTCACCAAAAACATATTGTCCATGTCAGAAGCCCATTGCCTTTGCACTTCTGCGGAAGCAGATCCCTGATCCGCGTCTCGCAGTTCGATAATCTTGCGCCGTACTTCTTTCACTCGTTCTGGAACCAAATCAGAACGCACAGCGAGCCCATACCGCGTTTCGCTTTGACTCAAAAGACTGGATGATAGTCGGTTGACGCGTTCGCTGAGTGTACCAGATTGGTTCTCGCGAAAGTGCTCCAGTTCCTTCAAAGCCAAAAGACCGGACGCCACATGCAGCACGCGATCCTTCAGCGGCAAATCCACTTGAGGTCGCCAATACAATCGACGCTCCAGCTTTTCGATGACCTTTAGTAAGCTCGGCGTAGGGTCTTGGCTGTACCAGCGTTTGATAGCAACCGGAAGGACGGCGACAGGCCGAGTTGATTTTCGGGCCGCCAAAATAGCGATGGAAGCGGCTCCATCCCGAAACGGTGTCACACGATCGTTCATGTGATAAACGTCTCCTTCCGGAAAAATCACCAACGGGTGTATGCGATTCTGGAGCACATCCACGGCCGTCTTCAAGGCTTGAACATCGGTCCCTTCACGATCGACGCTGAAACAACCGCAGCGTTGCATGGATTCGCATTCGAAGCGTTTGCTCATCGCGAACACTTGCCATGCGGTCATGATGTAAAACGGCGTTTGCAAAGGTTCCGTCGCAGCAATCAGACAATAGGAATCCCAATGGAAGGAATGATTGGGGGTCAGCAGCACTCCATGTTGAGCGGCCAATGACGAACGCAAATGCTCCAAACCTACAACATCAATCTTATCGATCTTTTGTTTACGCAGCGCTTTTCGTCGCAATCCTTGCGTCCAACGAAACCACCAAGGGGTCATTTTCGGAGGCCATTGGCCTTCGGGGGTACCATAGGGCTGAATATTCAAAGTCAGACGTTCTTATCAATATCTTGGTGACGTAAACAGAAACAACGAAATCCGAATTCGTTCCGTAGCAAGCTACTTCAACCCCTCGGCAGCGACTACAGACTTTCCAACATTCTCCTGAAACTTCGCGTTCAATACATAGGGTGGAATGGAAACGTTTTTGAAGAAATCGGGATTGGGCTGGCAAATTCGATTCACGGTTTGCTGAGTCGTCTCCCCTTTCTCTTCTTGCAGCACTTGAGGAGCCGTGGCAGTCATCGTTGTGTTGAACACCTTTTTTCCTTCATTCAGGATGACTAGATTGTGTGTCCATGGAGTAAAAGTAACCTTATCCGAAGGACCCGATGGCCGAGGCCCGAAACCAGGTGGAGCGAAGAAAGGCCCGAAACCTTGTCGAGTGTAGTACTCGGCAGTATCACTTTGCCCTTGAGTGATTGCGACTCGAATCACGTTATCCGAACCTGGCTCCTCCACCCACTCCAGTTTTTTGATTTTGCCAGTAACGGCTTCTCGAATTTTGGCTTGCGCATCTTGAGGCGTTGGACCGAAATCATATTCGACAGAAACCTTGCTTCCTGGTTTCAACGCGTATGAAGTGTTCGGATCGATTTCGCTCGAATTGACAGCTGCGTCATGTGGCAAGCGATACAAGCCAACCGAAGTTCCTTCGTCGCCTCCGAACCCTGCAAGGAGATAGCTTCCTAGAGACGCCTTTGCAGCATTCATTTCGTAGTTCCAAATCGGAAGGCCGGTCGTCGTATCATAAAGCGTTGAGCCCACCATCAAGTTCTTTCCAAACCAGTGCAGACTTGTGTTCGGCTGCTCTTGGCTGACAGGCAAGGTTCTGATTTCTTTTCCATCCTTGGTGCTATAAAGCGCAACCTGGAATGGACGAAAGGCAGCCAGCATGGTTGCGTCCGACGAAAACGCGAGACTGCTGCAAGGAGATTCTTGCTTGATGGCCCCCACCAGCTTTCCTTCGTTTGTCTCCACGACGGCGATCGAATTTCCAGAAACAAACGCCATGAGTTCGCCGGCCGGTGTCATCGACGCGCTCAGAGAATTCCCGGTCGAGCCTTGCTTTAATGCCTTCGGCCCAATCTTGTTTTCAAGATCCCAGATCGTGAAATTATGCTTTTGGCTGATCGTGGCAAAACGGTTATTGGGAAGGAAGGCCATCCAATGAAGCTCGTCCCAAGATCCACCGCCACCAGTAAATTGAAACTCGGGGACGATTTGCCCGTCGGCAATTCGGAAGATCGCTACATCATTTCCTTTGTCAAATCCCTCGACTCGAACTGCCGCAAAGCGTGAGCCGTCCGGACTGATTGCCATCAGCTTCCAAGGGTCCGGGTATTCGGCAACCGAAGTCACCTCCGAACTAGTCGCCGAACATACGGCAAACTTGCCATAGCTTTCTCCGCGTTTGCCTTCTTGGTAGACGTTCAGCACCAAGGTTCCGGCTTTACCGGCACCCATCACTTGTAGTTTTGCAAAGAAGGGTTTCTTGAGAGTGCACGGAATGATCGCATCTTCAAAAACAATCTCCGGAAACGCAGCTGGTTCCTTGGCCGACCAAAAAGGCTTTGCGGGCACAATGGACATCGGTTTAAATCCCGTGTTCTTGGCTTTGCGTTTCGGTATATCGCCATCGGCTACAGATTCCGAGACATCATCATCTGGATCCACTTCCCTCTTGGATTTATCAGCTCTAGAAGTGCGACCGGTTTTTTGGGTTTCCGATTTAGGCATATCCTTCGAAGAACTGCTCTGCGAATCGGGTTGCTCCGTGCCGCCAGCAAAGGGATTGTCGGGATCTTCTTCCGGCACACCCGCATCCGCCAGAACTTTTTCCGCCGACAAGAAAGCTTTTACAAACTGAGCATCAGCAGGGCTGAGCTTATCGAATGGTACGGTGACTACCTTTCCATCTGGCTTAAGGATCTGAGCCGCTTTGGCATCCGCAAACTTGAGCTTCCCTTCGATCTTGAACTTGCCCGACTTGTCGGAAAAAGTGCGTTTCTCCCCGAACGAAGCAAGAGGGCCTTTGGGTTCACCCGCCCAACTAAGGCTGGGCCATTGCGACCACAGCAAAGCGTTCATTGATAGAAACGCGCATAGCAAAACTTTGCGAGTCGGAATCAGACAAGACGTAGCGAGATAATGAGAGTATCGCAGCGGGAGCATTGCAATCGACCTACCATACAAAAGAGCCAAAATTCGAGATCCGGAGATATCTCGATAGCTCTATCGTAACGGTTCAAAACGCGTCCCGCCACTATCCCTAAGGATTAGCCAGAGCACGACTACGCTTTACAAGGCGCTCGTGCAAGTCGATGATCGAGCCGTACAATTCGTCCAGCTCTTTCGTTTTCGTTTGGACTTCGTTTTCCAGACTGGTTGCGACTTCGGAAATTACAGCAAACTCCTTGTCGTATTGGCTCTTGTCCATCTTGAGTCTGGTGTTCTCTTCCGATCGCTTTAATTCTTGCTCCAAGGCAACCGTATTTGTTCGGCTGACTTCGTCCAGCTCACGGCTGATCAACAGCAGATCCTGTCTGGCACGTATGGTTAGCCGTCGTGTATCCCTAAATGCAAATTCGTAGTCGTTCAGTGGCCGAATGAAGATACGTTCCCCAAGGGTCGCCACGCCAAGCTTATCAAGCTCTTTGGCAGCGGCTGCATCAAACACATAGGTGTCTCCTGTCTTGAACATGACTGCTTCATCGACATCTCGTTTCAAACGAGCGTCCACGCTGCGTCCACTTAAGTCGTAATAACCACCTTCCATGGCGTTACGTTGTTCTTGCGAATCAACATCAATCGTATGATCTTTCGTGAAGGTAACGCGGTATCCCAAGGAGCTATCGAGTGTTTTCTCAGGAGCTCGACCGCCATCATTCACATACGACTGAAGGAGCTTGGCTTTTGCGACATCTTTTGGACTCAATTGCAAAAGATCAGCGTCTGCCAATGCTGGGTCGACGCCGAGCAATTCGGCGATCTTGTTTTTGTCCATCCGACCAAAGATGGCATCTTCTTCTGATTTCGATCCTTCCGCAGCGAAAGCAATGTGGGAATCGATGGGCACGACTTCGTAAATAGCCCAGGTTTCATTTGCGTTGATGGAAGCTTGCTGCACTTGCGAAAGAGGGGCTGTGGGCCGCAAGGTTGCTAGGCCGTTGGTGTTTGCTACCACAACATACTCGCCCAAATAAACGGTCGGCAGCAAACCCACAGGGGAAATCGCTTCTCCAAACGCATACACAACGCTCTCGGGCGTCAATGCGGAATCCACGGCGGGAACAGCTGGTGCGGCGGCACCTCCGGCATTGGCTGCGTCGGCAGGTGGTGCAACGGGTAGATTGCTGATCGTCGGTGGGAGTTGGACGGCATACAACGTTGGCTCACCTTGCTTTGCGGGCGGAGCAGCTTGACGCCTCGCGCCCCGCCACACTCTGCCTCGTTCCAATGCTAAACGGTTTACTTCATTCGACAGCGGAACAAACTTCTCAAGATTGAGGCTTGGATCCAGGCGATCCCCCAACATTTCCAGGTCCACTTGTTTGGTCAGCTTGGCTACTTTTTCCATTAAGGTGTCGTGGGACTTTGTCAACGCAACACGTTGATGGGTGACGCTTCCCGCAAAAAACAGAAAGGTCCAGGACTCGATGAACAGGATTGTCAGAAGAATGGTGTGGGCTGTTCCCCAGGCCTTAAAGCCTTTGACCAACAAAATGATAAAGAACACCAGGGAAATAAACACAACCGCCCAGACAAGCATGCCGAAAATGTCCATGTAATTCTGCCTGGGGTTGAAAGTCGCGATGGTGTGGGGAAGACTGTCGAAACGCACGAGTACGCTGGAAACGAGCCAACGCACGCTACAGCATAGTTGGAAAAAATGAGTTTTCCTAACATTTCCTCCGTCAAATCGATGTTAAGTTGGCTAGATTTCACTGTCAAGCAAGACATAACGCTTTGCCTGAGCCGACTTGTCCTTATGCCCCGATTTTGAGGGTTTTGCCGATCGGGCGGGAACGTCGGCCAGTTACGACAAACCCGTCCCCGACTCGCCTACTACTTACTTACCTTCTAGGTTGACTCCATAAACCATGCCAGAACCGATTATCAGCATCAGCGGCCTCCGAGGAATCGTGGGTTCCGAACTCTCCCCGACAGTCGCGAGCCTATTTGCTGCCGCATTCTGCACCCAAGCGCCACCGGGCCCTATCGCGATTGCACGCGACGGCCGTCTGAGCGGGCCCATGCTGGCGGATTCTATCGCCGCGACCATCACAGGACATGGACGCGATTGCCTGGATCTAGGGGTCGCAAGCACGCCCACCGTCGGTGCTTTCGTTCGACACGCAAAAGCGGCGGGTGCGATCCAAATTTCGGCCAGCCACAACCCACCTGCCTACAACGGAATGAAGCTTTTCAGTCCCGAAGGCCGAGTTCTACCGTCCGAGCCAGGAACCCGCGTTCTCAACGCCTATCGACAAGGGCTCACGAACTGGCAGCCGGCAGACTCGCTGGGTACGAGGCGTCCCACCGAAGAAAGCCATGACATCCATCTGCAACTAGTGCTGGCGACCGTCGATGTCCCATCCATTCGAAAATGCAAATTCCGAGTCCTTCTCGACAGCAACCATGGCGCGGGCTCCATTCTCGGCAAGCGGCTTCTTGATGCCTTAGGTTGCGAAACCGTGATTTTGGGCGGTCAGCCTGACGGTCAATTCACACACCCACCGGAACCTCTCGCAGAGAACCTAGTCACTGTTTCACCACGAGTCGCCCAAGAAGGCTTCCATGTCGGATTTTGCCAGGACCCGGACGCCGACCGGCTCGCGATCATTGATGAGAAGGGACATTTTATCGGGGAGGAATACACAGCCGTTTTGTGCATGATGCGATCGCTCACGCAAAACCGCGGCCCCTTGGTCACCAATTGTGCATCGAGCAGTATGACAGAATGGTTGGCCCAAAAGCACAATGTTCCGTTTTATCGAAGCAACGTGGGGGAAGCGAATGTCGTCGACATGATGTTGG
The DNA here is from genome assembly GCA_903892365.1 of uncultured Pirellula sp. GTDB lineage: Bacteria > Planctomycetota > Planctomycetia > Pirellulales > Pirellulaceae > JBKCUI01. Next base: position 11,131 of record CAITIF010000601.1, read on the forward strand.
CTCACGGTGCCCTTTACGGTGGCGAAGGAAGCGGCGGCCCCATCGACCCTCGAGTTGGACTCATTCGCGACAGCTTTGTTGGTATCGCTCAAGTCCTTGACCTGATGGCCCACTCCCAATCGACAGTCTCCGAACTAACAGCCCAGCTTCCCAGGCTGGCCATGATCAAAGACAAAATGAGCCTTAGCAAAGAAAAACTCAATGCATCCATCGCGAAACTAGCTTCTCGTTTGAATGCGGATCGTGTTAGCAACCTGGACGGTGTTCGACTGGATTGGTCCGATCGATGGCTCTTGTTGCGAGGTAGCAACACCGAACCCATCGTTCGCTTAATTGCGGAATCCCCCAAAGAATCGGATTCCCTGGATCTCATCAACCAAGCCAAGGCTATCATGGCCGAAGAGTGAATCGTCGGTACCTGACACGCTACCCGCTCAAGCCCACCTGATGAATCTTCCCAACTCGCTTGGTTATTGACCGGCAGGGGGCTGCCAAAGCTCGACCTTGTTCCCTTCCGGATCGATGACCCACGCGAACTTCCCGTATTCGGATTCGTCCATCTTCTCCAGCACTTGACAGCCCTCTTCCCGAAGGACTTTGACTAGAGCCAGAAGATCTTCAACCCGGTAATTGATCATGAACGGCGCTTCACTGGGTGCGAAGTGATCGCTTTCTGAGGGACCAATCGACCAAATGGTTGTTCCCGCCATCGGTTTGCCATCGCCATCGGTCCAAGTGAAGGCTGCACCACCCCACGCCTGAACATCGATACCTAAATGCAGCTTGTACCAAGCCTGCAATGCCGGAGCATCTTTTGCTTTGAAAAAGATGCCGCCAATACCAGTGACTCGTTTCATCGAACCTCCAAGATCAGGTTGGGTTTTGTAAATGCGGAGAGCATCAACAGCAACTTCGGTGAACCGAGTTGTTTAGAGATTTTCTACCAGAGCTAGGCTTGGAACCAATCTCTGGATAATTCAACATCAAGTCTTTCCTGGCCGAAAACTGACTCGATAGCTTCTCCTGCGGGCCAGACTAACCCAATTCTTCGCCATCGTCCACAACATGCTTGTTGGGATGGGACTCGTCGCCTCGTCCACTACCTGTGTTTGTTGGGACGGGACTCGTCGCCTCGTCCACTACCTGTGTTTGTTGGGACGGGACTCGTCGCCTCGTCCACTACGTGATGGTTCTTTGGAGAATTCGGTTCGTTTTGTTGTTACAATGGTTCAGCGGCTTGGATCACCTCACGAAATGAGAGCTTTGCTTTGATGTTTAGAATTGATTGCCTCAATCACTCACCCCTTGTTTGGGGGGCTTTCGTGCTTTCTTTTTCGATGGCTCTTTGGACGCCGGTCGACCTTTTGGCTCAGGAACGAGAAACCGCTCTGGATCAAGAACTGTCGCAACGATGGACGAATTCCATCCAGCCACTCCTCAAGGAACACTGTGGAAAC
>CAITIF010000602.1 GCA_903892365.1 uncultured Pirellula sp.
AGGCATCATCAACCCCTGTCAAGTACGCTCGTCGAACACAGCGCTGGCACACGTGCAGGATGGAAAATTCTAATGGGTTATAGATCTCAGAACGCAAAGGCCTAGGCATAATCAATCTCCTTGAGTGCGAACATTCTACCCACCATCATCGCCAAAGTCAAGCAATAGGTGGGTGGCACCGTTTGTACCGTTATTCATGGGATCTGTGGGACATCTTTGCTCCGACTTCGAGGGATTGGGACATGTATGATTGAGATCCGGACAGAAGTTCCCGGTTGTCAGGCGGCACCCCAGAGATATCGAAAACGTACTCTGTAGTATTACGATGCTCGCGAACTTGAAGAACCCAGTATGTCAATTGGGCGCGCCCGACAGAACCGATGATTGAACCACGGAACACACGGAAATGAAGACATGTGAGAGTTACGCTTTCTTGCAGTGCGATCCGCGTGTTCTGTGATTGTCACCAACTTATCCTGAAGCTTACAATGGTCCTTCGTTTTTGCGATCACGGTTGGACGCACTAAACGTAAGATTGAATGTTCGAAAACAAGTTGAAAGCGTTGTGTTCTCGTTATCATTTCAGGCATTGGAACTTAGCTAGCAGTGTCGAGCAGTCGAGGAAAACCGCTCGACATTGTAATTGTACTGCCAAAAAGTTATTCTCTGAATTCCCTGGTGGTGGCGTGTTTGCGCACCCATTCCATGCTGCGGGCTACTTGATGTTGGTTGGTAGATTGCTGGAAGCGTCGCTCATGCGTGTTTTTTCTTCGTTTGGTTCTTTCGCATTTCCAAAGATCTTATTTGCGAACAAGTAATTGCTCCGGTGGTCGATACCATTGGCCCTTTGCGCTAATTGTGGTTCGTCATTACGAATTCCTAGCGAACGAAGCCGCTTACCTGCGAAGCGAGTCCCCTTATAAATATTGCCGTACTGCAACGGCCCAATACCCAGAATCCAAGTGTCCCGAGCGCTGCTGCCCGCCTGCGCTATCCCGGATTGCCAGAGCGGTTCTCGTGTCTCGCGATCGTAAGCGAAGACAGACACCTTTGCCGCTGCGCTTTTCATTTCTCGCTTGGCAACCGAAAGCTCTGGAATGGACGGCAGCGAAGGGGTGCCCGGAATGACGGACGATGCACTGTTTAAAAAGTTGTTGGCCGGAATCCCATAAGTGACCGTATGACCGTCGGTTCCTAAAGCGCCACAGCGAGCCTCGCAAATGATTTCCGCCGCGTCGCGACTATCGACCAGCATGCACCCTGCAGCTGTTAGCTGCTGACGAAGCGCACTAATCACGTAGTCCGAATTGATCAAATTGATCGGCATGGCGACGCCCGGGATCACTTTTCCTGCCCCGACAACATAGGTGGTATCGAGAAACACTTTGTGCCCCCCAATCGCTCGAAAATCCATCTTCGCGATTGTAGAGTCCACGGCGTCGGACATCAGCAATTGTTCTGTTGCCGTAAATGACTTAGTTGCACCGCACCCCAATAAGAAGCACCCGCAAACAGCGCACGCAAGGATCATTCCTTGCATTCCTGCCCTTGACTTCATTTGCATTTTTCGGATCGGATGTGTCATGTATTTGGTAGGACAATCGTTGGTAGGACGGACTATCGTCGTCCGTTTCACCACATTACAAACTTTCGACCTCGGCTCAAAGAGAACTAGGGTAATTTAGGCAATTTCATTCCAATACAATGCAAGCACAGCGCCCGAATGAGACTGAATCGCCACTTCATGCTGTCGAGGAATTCAACGTCGCCTTGGGCGAGTTTACAATTCTGTGAAGAGGGTAGAATACTGCCCATTCGTTCGAACACGCCTTTTTTAGCAGGAGTCTTTCATGCCGTTCTCGCTTTGTTTTCGTAGTTCCCTTGCTGCGATTGTGCTGCTGCTACCCCATGGTGCTACCTTTGCAGAAGACGGTGATTGGTCGCAATGGCGAGGACCGAATCGTGATGGATATGCTGCGAAGCAATCCCTTCTCAAAGCGTGGCCGGAAGAGGGCCCAAATCTGGTATGGAGCTTTGACGCGGCTGGATTAGGTTATTCTTCCGTTGCTGTGGTAGGAGACGATTTGTTTACCATGGGAAAGCGAGATCAAAACAACCTACTACTCTGTATGGATGCGAAAACCGGCAAGGAGAAATGGGCATCGCTGCTTGGCCCTGCCGCTAGTTCCGATTCCTACTTGACTGGCTGGGGGGATGGACCGCGCTGCACTCCTACCGTGCATGGCGATCTCGTTTTTGCCCTTTGTGATCTTGGTTCCTTTGGCTGCTTCCGACGCAGCGATGGAGAAAAAGTATGGTCCGTACATTTGGTCAATGATCTTGGGGGAAGCGTTCCAAAGTGGGGGTATAGCGAATCGGCATTGATCGATGGCGATCGAGTGATGATTACTCCTGGCGGGTCAAGCTATATGGTAGGGCTCGATATCAATACGGGTAAAAAAACTTGGACAACCGAGTTCTCCGAGGGGGCGAACTATGTCTCGATCATCAAACATACTTTCGAGGGAGTGCCTGTTTATCTTTCGGCTTGCCGACAGGGACTTGTCGGAATTCACTGCGAAACGGGAGAATTGCTGTTCAAGAATGACGCGACGAAAAACGACATCGCTGTGATTGGGACGCCGATCGTATCGGAGAACGTCGTCTATCACTCGGCCGCATACGGATCAGGGAACTCCGCAACCAAAGTCATGATGGTGGATGGAAAACTGGAGGCTTCTAAGATGTACCACAATCCGAAGGAGTCGATGGCCAATCACCATGGTGGTAATATTCTAAAGGACGGAGCAATTTTTGGCTTTTCCAAAGATTTACGTGGTGTTTGGATGGCCCAAGATTTGGAAACCGGCAAAGTTCTTTGGTCGAAGAAAATTGGGCGCGCTACGTCCGGATCGATCGCTTGCGCGGATGGATTGCTGTATTGCTACGATGACCAAGACGGGATTTGCTACCTTGTCATGCCCGATCGGTCAGGATGGAAAGAGCTCGGAAAAGTAAAGCTCCCTGAAACAACGTCGACCGAGCGGAACAAGGGTGCGATTTGGGCTCACCCCGTTATCGCAAAGCAAATGCTGCTGATCCGAGACCAAGAGAAAATATTTGCCTTTGATATTGCATCGAAATAGCAAGCTAAACTCAAGCCGGCCAAAACGGAGTAGGGCTCATTTGTTTCGACGAAAACGCGAGCACAAAAGGCCGTCCTACTCCTTGAAGTTGCACTGAAGCATCGATATGTTTAGGGAATAAGGATGCAATCACCCCCCCCATCATGAGTCACTAACGCATTCCTCCCCCTTCTAATTCGTTAGTTACTTTTCTGCACGCACGGAGCATAGTATGGCAACTCAATCTAGACAGACTGTGGCATTGGTCGACTTAGGGGTTACCGATCAACGGGACCTTCCAACCACTCGTGTTACTGCTGCATTGCGGCGATTGGATGGATTGACTCTGTTGGAGTGGTGCATTCGCCGATTGAGCGAATCGACATTGATCGAAACGATCGTAGTGACTGGTCCGCCTCAATACCGCGAGTTGATTAGTAATACCGGTTTGTGCAACGCTCGTTGGATGCCAAGCGCACAGCCAACTCCTGCCCGGCGTGCTTTAGAGCTATCCCAGCGATTGAATGCAGATTGGATCGTTTTTGCTAGTCCTTTATGCCCATTTACGGACCCCACTTTAATCGACCGACTTGTATCTCGAGGCTGGTCGGACCCTGTTGCAGACTTTGTTGGTTTTATTTCCAACAATCATCCCGACTTTTCTTTGCAGAGCCTTGGGCTGGTTTGCGAAATGTGTTCTGCGTCGGCCATCGAAAAACTACAGATTGAAAAGCTTCTAGACGAACCATTGGATGTCCCGGAGATCGTACGCAGCAACCCAAGCTTATTTCTTCCAAAGTGGATCCCGTTACCGCAGGAACTCAACCATCAGTCGCTTCGTTTTCAAATGCAAAACGAATCGGATTGGGACCGAGCTGAAAGTTATCTCGAAGCGGCTGGTGACGACTTGTCCTGGCAACGACTTGCGAAAGTCGCAGAACGAAACGTTACACTGACGTAAATGCTACACACGCTGCTATTAGTCCCGACCCAATTCGAGCTCGATCACCTTTCGAGCTCATTTCTCGAAAATCTTTCGAACCACCATGCGAGGTTGGAGCTAGTCGGATTTGGACCGGTTGTCTCGGGAATTCGAACCAGCAGATTGATAGAGCAACTGAAACCGCAAAAGGTCATCTTGTTCGGGATTGCTGGAGCTCTTCAGGGCCTTGCTGAAGTAGGTACGGCGGCTGAATTTAACCAAGTTGCCTGTTATGGAATTGGGGCCGGATCGGGTGACGCCTTTGAGACTGCGGATGAAATGGGTTGGCTTCAATGGAGCCGTTGCCATAACGATACGTTAGCCGAACCGATTGGATGCCATTTGCTGCTAGGGCCGTGCGTTCTGGGGGACGACGGCTCGACCACCCAATCTTTGCAGCTCTTAACCTCCTGTGCTGCCTCGTCCAACTCACAAGAGGCCGAGCAGAAGCGTTCGAAATTTCCGCATGCCGTCGCTGAAGACATGGAAGGTTTTTCCGTTGCGGTGGCATGTCGATTCGCTCAAGTTCCGCTCCGTATTGTTCGAGGAATATCGAATGTTGCAGGGGATCGGAATCGCACTCGTTGGAAAGTGGATGCAGCTATGCGGTCTGTAGAAACCTTAGTTTCAAATATTTTATCTTCATGATGCAAACGATTCGATTAGGGATTTCGACCTGCCCCAATGACACCTTTGCATTTCATGCGTTGATTCACAACCGAGTGGATTGGCAAGGTCTCGATTTTCAAATCGAGCTCCTTGATATCCAACAACTCAATTCGCGTCTATTTCGGGGCGAGTTCGATATCTGCAAAGCCAGCTTTCACGCCGCCTTGGTTTTAGCCGACAAGATGGTCGTGTTGCCTAGCGGTTCAGCACTTGGGTTCGGGGTTGGGCCTTTGCTATTGGCAGCGAAACCGAATACTGTCCCAAACTCGACGCTACAACGCACGCTGTGCCCCGGCCAGCATACGACCGCAACGTTGCTGTTTCGACTTTTTTACCCGGAAACCACCTTGCTGGAGCAAGTCGTATTTTCCGATATCATGCCCCGTCTGAAGGACATGCGTGCTGACTTTGGAGTTTGCATTCACGAAGGTCGTTTCACATGGCAACAAGAGGGGCTCTATTTGGTTGAGGATCTTGGTTCAAGATGGGAAACCGAGACCCAGTGCCCTTTGCCTTTGGGAGGCATTCTTGGCTCGCGAGTCCTTTCCGCCGATGTTCTTACTCGTGTCCAGTCCGTTGTTTATTCTTCGTTGCAATACGCGCTGAGGCATCGCCAGGAAACGCTAACGACGATGCGACAGTACGCTCAAGAGTTCGAGGATGACGTTTTGTTCCAGCACGTTGACCTTTATGTGAACGAGTGGACGCTGGATCTTGGTGAAGTCGGGCAAGCAGCGTTGGACGCGTTATCCGTTCGAGCCCGCAAGATTGGGCTGATTCCTTCGGATAGCAGCCGGCTGGAAGTAATGCGTTGATACCGCCCGCCGGTGCCGGACACGAATTCAAGCCCGGACACGCATCCTGAACGATTCGTAAGCTATTCGTAAATTGGGAAGAAGCAACCGAAGGCTTTTTCGCAAAAGACTCCAGGATCATTGAAGCGTTGGTTCTTATCCAGTTGGCTGATGCTGTCCATTTCCGCTTGCGAAAGCGAAAAGTCGGCGATGTTGAGATTCTCCCGAAGGCGATGCGATTGGCAAGTTTTTGGCACAACCGCTGTGCCGCGCTGAACTCCCCATCGCAAGGCGATTTGTGCGGTGGACTTTTGATACCGTTCCGCCATTCCCGTCAGCAATGGATGGGACAGTACCGAATCTTCGTCCGTTGCCATTCCAATGGGGATGTAGGAGGGGGCTCCCAAGGGTGAGAAAGCCGTGTAAGCAATCGATTGTTCTTGGCAGTAACGAAGTAGCTTTGGTTGCACCAAATACGGATGGGATTCGACTTGCAACACGCTCGGACGCACGGTGCATTGCGATAACAAATCGCGAATGAGAGACGTTCCAAAATTACTAACTCCGATTGCGCGCACGACTCCTGACTTCAGTAGTTCCTCCATCGCTTGCCACGTTTCGCGAATGGGCACTGCATCGGGGACCATTTTTGGGTTCGAGGCATTCGGATCAAAAAACCAACCTGCGGGGTATCGCGTTTCAAACGGCACAAATTGCAGCGGGATTGGAAAATGGACCAAGTAAAGATCGAGGTAATCGAGCTGCAGGTCCTGAAGAGTTCGTTCCAAGGCAGGTCGCACGTGTTCCGGGCGATGGTAGGTGTTCCATAATTTGCTTGTTACCCAAAGGTCTTCTCGGCGACACAATCCTTTGGAAAGAGCCTCTGTGATTCCTTGGCCCACTCCAGGTTCGTTTCCATAATCCGACGCGCAGTCCAAATGGCGGTAGCCGGCTTCGATTGCGTCAACGGTAAGGCTTGGCGCCTGAGCAGGGGGCACTTTCCAATATCCAAGGCCTATGGAGGGCATGGGTCTGGAGTTAGCCACTGGAATCGAAAGCGGTGCAGAAGAATTCAACGGAGTAGTCCTGTGTGCGGGTGGTGAGCAGACATGTTTAGGTAAGCTGTTCGGTCAGAATTTATTTCAATACACCCTACTTCGAAGGCGTGTCGATAACATCAATAGAACGGATTGGAACGCAATCGCAACCTAGGTTGAGATTGCTCGATTCAGGGCCACGGTGTGACGATGGAGCGGTACACCTTGGCCTTTTTCGTTACGTAAGCTTATTCTGTATTTCGATCGCGAGTTCGATCGCGTTGGCTGCACGGTCTCCATCTAAACATGCTGCTGGAATTCTGGAAGTGACGCTTCGTGCCATGTCTTCAATTTCAGCCACAAACGCATCGATTTCATCGCTTGCGGGCAGCTCGGGCCGAATGACTTGACCGTCGCGGGTCACAATCTTCAGAGGCATAGTTTCGGTACCATCGGAGAAGGCTGCGAATTCATGATGCAGTGTTGCGTTTTCCAGCTGCAATTCGAACCCGTGCGTGAAAGGCCTGCCTGGCCCGTCAATGACTCCCGAACTGCTCGAAACCGCAATGTTTTCGTCGTCGAACTGGTAAAGAACATGGACAAATTTGGCGACATCGCCTTTTCGGCGTCCAACCGCATGGACTCTATTGGGTTTCCCAAACAGCAAATGAATCCAGTGCAGATCATGAACATGCAAATCAACTAAGGGCCCGCCCACTTTGTCTTTGGCGTAAAAGTCGGGGATCCAGGTTGGGTCCGATATGATCCGTTTGAAGTACCCGCCGATCGGCTTCCCGTACGTTCCATCCAAAGCCAATTTCGTCGCCAGTGCGAACGCGCCCATGTAGGGGAGCACGTGTGCAACCAGTGCAAGTTTCTGGTGGCGAGTTGCTTCGGCTATGATTTTTTGGCAGTCAGTTACTGACAGGGCCAATGGCTTTTCGCAAAAAACATCCTTGCCGTGCTTGAATGCCAGAACAGCTGCTTCGGTATGCAGATGGGGCGGCAAGCAGATATCGATGACATCGATATTGGGCGACTTTACCATTTGCTCAAGCGTCTCAAAGACCTCGATTTCGTCCAACGCAATCTGCTCACCTGGCGGTCCGAAGTTCCCTTGGATTCCGCGCCAATCTCCAGCCCTTTTCTTCGGATCTCGCGAACAGAACGCAACCAATTTTGCCGATTTGCAACGGCGATAGGCAAGCTGATGGATCCAGCCCATGAAACCGATTCCAACAAGTCCAACTCGAACCATTTATCGCCTCACGCTGAATACATTAGTAACGGACTGAAAATCGATGGTGACGGGGAATGCGAGAATTCTTTGGCCCAATCCTTGTACCGCTAAAAAATCCATCCCCTCCGAGATTATCTTATCATTTTACGGAGCCATCGATTGATGGATCTATTATGTGCCTAGAAAGAAGTTGCCGGACCGAATCCGGGATCCTGTGGCTGGAAAGCTTGGAGTCTTCCATTAAGCAACATACGCATTTCATGCTGCCGGTCGCAACGAGTTTTTGATCCACCGAGATACGGTGCTGGTAGACCACACTTGTTTGCCCCATGGCAGCAACCTGAGTTTGGATTTTTAAGACATCTTCGAATCGGACCGGCGATTCGAACTGAGCTTCGACGTGAATTCTTGGCCAACGCAAATCCGGGGCGATATGCCGTTGTTCTTTAGCGCGACTGGTCGCATGCGATGCGACACTCAATCCCAGGGATCGGAGCAGAGCATGCTCAGCCTGCTCCATGAAGATTAACAGGGAAGAAAAGTGGGCAATGCCCGCCGCGTCGGTCTCATGGAATTCGACACGACGCTCCCATAGAAAGACGGAGGACATTACTCTCCGACGTAAGGCATCAAAGCCATGAACCGAGCACGCTTCACAGCTTGGCTGACTGCGTGTTGGCTTGCAGCAGAGCAACCCGACTTGCGACGGCTAACGATTCGGCCATGACGATTGACCAGCTTGGTCAGTAGCTCGATATCTTTGTAATCCACATACATTGGACGTGGGCGTTTGCCTTCGACCAATAGTGGGTCACGCTTCTTAATTTTTGTCCGCACACGCGCTCGCTTGCGAGGAACTCTTTTTCCGTTAGGTGGGCGACGCGAATTAAACATAGCCGTCAAATGCCGTCAAAAAATAGGTGTGAGCAAAACAAAATGAAGTCTCCCGTCTAAAACGGGCTCGATATGGTAGCTTGTTCCCCGAAGTCCATCAATAGCCAAAGACCCACGGATTATTGCATTTTCCATAGGCTTTTGCCATCGATTCCACCGTCACGACCGGTAAATCCACTATTTTACTTGGTTTGAACCGCGAGAAACGAAACCGTCTGATCATGAATGGACGGGTTTGCAGTCGACAACGGGAGAGCGATCTAATGGTTTCCCTGGGGCGAAAAGTTCAAGAAGATGATCATTGCGGCACTCACTCAACCTCAAAAAGACACTTTTCAAGTACTGGGGCTTCGTTCGAATTCCGCCAGTATCGATGTATTAGGTCAAGCGGTTTGTAGCCCTTACGATCGGATTCGGTTAGCTGCTCTTGAGACGCTGGTCGCTCGCGGGGGGGAGCGGGAGATGGCTATGATTGTCGAAAAGATCGATCATTGTAGCAACCAAGAAATTCCACTTTTGCAAAGCCAAATACCATTACTGTTAGCACCGATCGAGGCATGCTTGGCGGACCAAGATCCCGTTCGCATGCAGCGAGCCGTTGTTGCGATTGCAAAGCTTCGGATCAGTTCCCAATTTCATCATGTGGTTCGTATCGCTAGCTCGCCTGAGGAACCGCAGCAGATGGTGGCGATTGAATTGCTTTTGGAGTTGGCATGTTATTACGGCTCCAAGGCGAGGAGTCACCGAGTCGGTTCCACGAATGAAGCTCGGGAAACATTACTGGTAGACCTCTGGCGTTCCATGGAACGATTCCATGATCATCGCGTCACTCAGATCCTAGACGCATGGCTATGTGCTTCGCACTGGGAAGATGACGCCTTGAAGGAGTTGTTCCGGCCCGATCGACGGGACTCGCTTTCCAAGACCGCAATTCGACAATTCAAACATTCCCATCGGTCCGAGATAATAGAGCTGACCGCAGGGATTCTTTGGAGCAAAGGGCCTTTGCGCTATGTACTTCAATTGGTTGGGGAAAGAAAAGGGGAGAGCTTCACGGAGATCATATCGAAGCTGATGGATCGGTTTGGCGTCACGCCCTTACTGAGTCAAAACCTACGCCAAAACATTACGATGCGGTTTATGGAGGACTACGACATGAAGTCCGACTCGCAGTCAATCGAGCATCGGTGTGCGATGCTGAAGCTTTTTACGGCTTCGGACATGACACCGGATCAGATGCTCGCACATATTCTCGATCTGCTTGAAACGGGTAACGTCAAGGCAGAGACAGAATGTGCGGCCGCCATGCGAAGCCTCAGCTCCCTGAAGCCAGAACTTGTTCTGATGGTTTTAAGCGATCATTTTGAGGCCCCAGACATCGACGCTTACGTTCCACCCCCTTGGAAAGCAGATCTGAGAATTCAGCTGGATCGAATGCTTAGGACTTACGAAACGCAATCCGCCATGATTCGATCCGCCATCGAGTATGCGTTCTCCGATTTTCAGTGCGAGGAGCTACTGAACCATTTCGACGACTGGCCGGACGCTCATTTGTATGCCTACGGCAAAATGGTTCGCATCGCGGACCGAAACCATATCGAGTTTATCGAAAACCAATCCAAATCGCAGTTTGACCATAAAAGAGCTCGAGCGATCACAGCGATTCGCTTTCTGGGGTCCGACGGCCGTTTAGGGCTAGTTGCAATGGAGGGCCTTAAGGATATCAGCGATGCGGTTCGAATCGAAGCGATTTACACGATCGCTCCTGGTTTG
>CAITIF010000603.1 GCA_903892365.1 uncultured Pirellula sp.
AAGAACACCGCCCGGGAAATGGCGGTCGCTGCCGGGGTGAATTGCATCGGCGCCGGAAACTTCAGCGGCGGCAATGACTCTATCGAATCGCAGGTAGCTTTCGATGGATTTGGCGGGGCCAACGCAAATCGCTTGATCCGCCAAGTCCAGGTATTGTGCACCTCGATCGGCTTCACTGAAAATTGCGACCGTTTCAATACCTAGTTCGCGACATGCTCGAATAACGCGCAAAGCGATTTCGCCACGGTTGGCGATCAGAACTCGACTGAACATAACAACTAGCCTCGGGTGTCGATCTTGAAGAGCGGCTTGCCAAAATCAACTGCTTCTTCATTTTTGACGAGCACTTGAACCACTTTGCCACGAATTTCTGCAGGGATTTCGTTGAAGACCTTCATCGCTTCGATGATGCAAACGACGGTGTCGTTTTGAACGGCAGAACCGCTTTCAACAAAGTTCTTGGCCGCAGGATTGGGGCGTGAGTAAAACGTTCCGACCATCGGCGACTTGATAATGACAATGTGAGGGCCATCTACGTCCGAAGAAGCAGCGGCAGGAGCCGCAGCCGGGACTGGCAACGAGACCTGAGCTGGTTGCGAGGGTGCAGCTTGCACCATGTTTCCAGCAAATACTGGCTGTCCATGTCCGGCTCCACACAAGCGGATACGTTGATTTTCATGACGCAGGTCGATTTCACCTAATTCATGCTCTTTCATCAACTCGATCAACTTGCGAATACGATCGATATCGAAAACGTCGTCCGCACGCTTGGTTGAGTCCGCCATCTCGCTAAGGGCCTTTCGGATTGAATGCCTACATGGGAAATTACATTTTTTGAGACTGGTTTTATACATTCCAGCGAATCTACCTGGAAGCCCTGAAGGCCAGCCCTTTTATGATCCTTCCATTATTTGGCTCGTCGATTTGCGCCTTTTTGCCTCTGGATTGGCCGTTGGAGGGTAAGATTTTCCCAGTTTAACACTTGCGACAGCGGCTCCCCGACACATTCCTTCCTCATTCCCGACGTTCTTGGTGCGCTTTTGGTCCGTGGTCTCGATCGGCTTGGTGGCTGTCGTCTTGGGCTGGCATTTCGACCTTGTCGGCCTGCAAATTCAATTCGTCGCCCGCACCACTGGCTGTTGGCACAATGGCGGACTGGAAATCCGAGACTCTCAAATGCACCTTCTCATTCAGTCGCCGAAGATCCTCGGTAAGAAAAGGCCGAGGTAGAACAAGCTCACGGGATTCGATGGTGTAGTGGATTCGGCCGGAAGGCTTGTGAAATCGGATTTCTACCACTTTGCCGATGCATGGTTCGTTTTCCAAGAATCGCCCGAGTATCTCAACGGGATCGCCAATCGAAAATCCTTCGTCGTTAACACGATGCCACATTGACGGCCTGACTCGGATTGTTTGATTGCCATAATGAATTCGGTAGAAGCCATCCTCCCAACGGGAACGTCGCCACACTCGCGTGCTTGGAATCCACTGCGATGCAAGTTCAGCGTCCTCGGGGTGAATCCACTGAGAACCTTCCGTGGGCCAAACCAAATAGACGCCGCAGTCCGGCATGTCAGGCCAAAGAGTCATTGAGCCACCTCCTAACTTGAATCCTCAAGTATAACCGATTCGCATAGCACAAGCAGCAGGTTCAACTTAAACCGCAAGCTCCCCCTGGAATCATACACATTTTCGAGTGGTTCGCGCCGCATCTTTTAATCTACCGCGCAAGCTTACGCAGACGAAAGCGACACGACGAACCAAGCCACGACGATGACCATTCCGAAGCCACACTTCTTACTCTTTTGCGATGGGAATGCCTCCACCGCCAGCGAGAGTGCGAATGCAAATCGGGGCCGTTGGAAATTCGTTTTGGAGAACGTGGAAACAGGGGAAAGGTCGGAGGCAACAGACATTGAGCCATCGTTCGCCACAGACCGATGCGCATTGGTTTCAGTTCTTCGCGGGCTGGAATCTTTGGAACAACCCAGCCGGGTAACGCTAGTCACCACCAGTCGCTACGTCACTCGCGGTTTGCAGTATGGACTGACCGAATGGCGGGACAATGATTTTTCATGGGAGCACTTCGGGGCCGTACAACCCATACGCAATGCGGACATTTGGAGACGGATCGATCGAACGTTGGCATTCCACCAAGTCCAATGCCGCTGGATGTCGCAGGAAGAATTGCCACCAGAAGCTCCCGGCGAAGAACTCCAAAAACCAGTAGAAGAACCCATTCGAGAAAAAGTTGCGATCAGGCCCTCCAGCCCGCGAAGCGTCACGATCGCTTCCGTGGTCGACACCAAAACCGTTCCATCCAATTCCAGCAAGAAGCAACAACGCATTTATCCAGACACCCCTGTTTCGAGCACTCGCGGGACCATGCATGAGCCATCGCTCGGCAAGGAAACGCCAAACGGTTCGCTTCCCAGCATCGAGACGGGACTGCCCAATGCGAATAAGCCCAAGATCCGTTCCTTTCCCCTGAGCCGATTGGTTTTAGTCCTGTCGGCTCCGTGGCGAAGCTTCAGAACCGCGTTTCGCTACCTTTGGAATCGGATCTTGGACTTGGACGAGTGCTTGGAATCCTACATCAAATGCATGCTGATGCTGGAGCCAACGCTTCAGCGACCAAAACACAAAAAATGAAATCGACCGGGCTTGCTCGGCGATACACGCCTTCATCCTCATTCGGTATAACTTTCGGAGTACTACGTGCAAACTAAGATCAATCTAAATTCCTTATCCAGCATCATCGATGGCGTCACTGCCGATCCAGCGAGTGTTCTAGGACCTCACCGTATCCATATCGATGGCAAAGACGCTTTTGCTGTACGAGGCTATTTCCCTGGATTTGACCAAGCTTGGCTGTTGGACGAACGCAATGCATCCGCACGCCCCATGCGACGCATTCATCCATCGGGCGTTTACGAAGGATTGATGCCTCAACAAGATTCCACCGCATCCCCTCAATATCGATTTCGACTTGCGAACTCGACAGGAAAGACGATTGAAATGCAAGACCCATACGCTGTCCCATCCATGATCAGCGATTTCGACCGCCACCTCTTCAACGCTGGGCAACATTGGAAAATCTACGAAAAATTAGGCTCGCACCTGCGGGACGTTGATGGACACACGGGTGTGAATTTCGCAGTCTGGGCTCCTAATGCGCAAAGTGTGCAAGTGATTGGCGACTTCAATCACTGGGATGGCCGGTCACACTGCATGCAAAAGCAAATCCCTTCAGGTATCTGGGAATTGTTTGTTCCCCAAATCGGGGCGGGGCAAAAATACAAATACCGTATTCGAATGCAAGATGGCCAAGTGGTGGACAAAACCGATCCGTACGGAGTGTACGCTGAACTACCACCACGCACCGCCTCGATCGTTACGTCGCTTGATGACTACAACTGGAAAGACGATCGCTGGATGGAACGTCGTCGTAATGAGAACCAGTTGGACAAGCCGATGTCGGTCTACGAAGTCCATTTAGGCTCGTGGAAGAAATGCGAACATGGCGTACACGGCTGGATGAATTACCGCGATCTGGCTCATCAACTGGTGCAATATTGCAAAGAGATGGGCTTTACCCACCTGGAGCTTCTGCCTGTCTCGGAACACCCGTTCACCGGTTCATGGGGATACCAAACGGTGGGGTATTTTGCTGCGACCAGCCGATATGGTACGCCCGAAGACTTCATGTACTTTGTCGATCATTGCCATCAAAATGGAATCGGCGTGATCATCGATTGGGTGCCAGCTCACTTCCCGAAAGATAGCCATGGCTTGCGTCAATTCGACGGATCCGCTTTGTACGAACATTCGGACCCGCGGCAAGGCGAGCATCCGGACTGGGGAACGATGATCTTTAACTTCGGACGAAACGAAGTTCGAAACTTCCTGATTGCGAACGCATTGTTCTGGTTGGAGAAGTATCACATTGATGGACTACGAGTCGACGCGGTCGCTTCCATGTTGTATTTGGACTACTCTCGCAAACAGGGAGAATGGGTTCCCAATGTGCACGGTGGCCGTGAGAACTTAGAAGCCATTCACTTGCTTCGTGAATTCAACGTTCAAGCTCACGCACAGCACCCCGGCGTGCTTACGATTGCGGAAGAATCCACCGCATGGCCCGGAGTCAGTCGCCCAACCGATTTTGGAGGCCTTGGGTTTTCGCTCAAGTGGAACATGGGCTGGATGAACGATACGCTTCGCTACATGCGACACGATCCTATCCATCGCCAGCATCATCACGGCGAACTGACGTTTAGCTTGATCTATGCGTTTACCGAAAACTTTACGTTGCCACTTTCGCACGATGAAGTGGTGCACGGTAAGGGGGCATTGATTGCTCAGATGGCTGGCGATCTATGGCAGAAGTTTGCCAACTTGCGATTGCTTTATAGCTACATGTGGACTCACCCAGGCAAAAATCTGCTGTTCATGGGTTGCGAATTGGCTCAATGGCATGAATGGAATTACGACAGCCAACTCCAATGGGACTTGTTGGACTGGGACACTCATCGCGGCGTGAAGAAGCTGGTCGCAGACCTGAACCATCTTGTACAACGCGAGCCAGCTCTGTACGAGCAAGATTTCAACGGGGAAGGTTTTGAGTGGATCGATTGCATGAACGCTCAGGACAGCGTGCTTGGCTACATCCGCAAGGCCAAGGACCCGAACGATTTTGTGGTGGTTTGCAGCAACTTCACGCCCGTCGTGCGACAATATCGAATGGGAGTTCCAAAACCAGGCTTCTACAAAGAAATCTTCAATAGCGATTCGGTCCACTACGCTGGCACGAACGTTGGAAATTTCCCGGGAGTCATTGCAGAAGAAGGTGTTGGCAGCCACGGACGTCCATCGTCCATCCTGATCACCTTGCCACCTTTGGCGACCCTGGTCTTCAAGCCAGACTAGATCTTGAAGCCAGGCCAGATCTTGTTGCCAAACTAGTGACGAGTAACAAAGCGAAGCATGAAAGCATCGTCAAAACGTGTTTCGCCGGCTTGCGTTCGGAATTCCAAACTTCGATCAAAAACATAACCAAATTCGATTGCGGTCCAAGCGTTGTCAGAATCGCGACGTTCGAACCCAATCAGCATTTGGAGATCGCGGTAGGTCATGACGTCATTGGCATTGTCCGGAAATTCGATATCCCAGGAGCCCCCTCCTAACCGACCAGCCAAGTAAACCCGGTTCGAGTCGGTAAGGGAGTAATCGATTCTGGGACGGGGGAAAACCATGTCGATTCGCAGATCCCGCATAGCCTGAGGTCGCCACGAGAACCCCATTACGGGCAAGATTTTAATGTCGTCCCGGCTAAGGTAATCCACCCCGAAAACGATGTCGAACTCCGGTGTGTAATGGAGCATCCCGACCGCATGTCCGGGATAGCGAATCCCTTCTCGTGCACTGTCTTCAAAATCGCTAAAGACGCCAATGGTGCTAGCCAAGTCATAGCTCATCGCATCCTGAATTCGGCCACGCTTCTGATAACCGAATGAAAAGTCGTATAGCCTTGCAGGCAATGCAACGGAATCCGGCCCCGACAAGAGATGCAAATTGAATCCTGTGATAAACCCAGACTTGTAGCCACTTTTTTTGTACGGAGCATACTGGAATGACAGCCATCCAAATTGGTCGCCGCCACCCGGCATGAAGGAGATATCGTTCTCGTCCGTGCGATAGTTGGAATACGGTTCGCAGGCAAAATACGAAAGGGGCGGAAGCTGGAATTCCTCAAGCTCCAGATGGGGGGCTTGCTCCATTTCCGCTCCCGTCTCTTCGGGCGATAGGGAAATGCGAGAGGTGTCTTCGCGATAAATGCGAGGGTCGTCTACGGACCCCTCGATGGAGACCAGCTTTCCCAGTTTGCGAATCTTAGGAAAGTCG
>CAITIF010000604.1 GCA_903892365.1 uncultured Pirellula sp.
GACTGACTTGACGAATCATCTCCAGGGGAAAAAAATATCGAGCGCTCGCGATCAAGCCCATGGCGATCGCTTCCACGAACGAATTCCCATCCGAATTATTCAGCAGTCTCCAACCAACCACTAAGTGTAGGATCGCTAGTGGCGAACTCAGCAAGATACAATCCAACAAGACTTTCGACGTAGGCAAAAACGAAGTGCAATTCGGCTTGCTGGCGATCCGTCCTTGCAATTGACTATGCTGCTTAATCTTCTTGAGGTTTGCGAGCAGTACCACGAAGCAACTGACGCCGAAGCAGTATGCCCAGGGATGTGCTTTTGCGTCTCGGAATAACGTCTCCGGAATGGTTCGCCAGTTGCTTAACTCAAACAACCATTGAAGCGATGGCCAAACATTTCGGAAGTCGTTTTTGCTGATAGGATCGCACGAGCGAATCCACAGAACGTTTTCATCGATGAAAGATCGATATCGTTTGACTTGCTCGATGGTTTGCTGGCTTGTTTCGGCGAGACCAAATAGGCTGTCAAAATAGTTGTTTGCATCGAGGCGAAATTCGTCGACTAACTTATGCTCCATCGCGTTCAACATACGCTTTTGTTCACGAGCGGTTAATTGAGCGAATGGCTCACCGACTTCTGACGGAATAGGATTCATGCCAACGGCTAGTTCGTCGGCAAGAACCGACGACGCCTTCCAATCATCCAACTCCAGCCGAAGCGTTTCGGTCGATAGCATCTTCGCTTGATATTCGTGCAGCTTCTTTTCGAGTTGCGAGATGTCAGGAAGCTCCCCTCTTTGTTTTCGCAACATCAGCCCAACCCAGCTATTGAAGTTGGAGACATGGCGATTGCTTTCAGGAGAAATCCGCTCGGTCATGATCTTGTAGCGATCGGACCAAAGCTTAAGCTCCATGCGTGCCGCGTCGATTTCTGTTCGTAGCGAAGTGTTTTGCTTTGCCAATTGAAGCCAATCTTCCGATCGCTTCAGGAGCGAGCTGGCTCGAGACTTGACGTCCGAAGATGCGTCTGCAACCAATTCCTCAAGCGATCGTTTCTGCTCCGCAATTTGATTTTCCCGGCGTTTGCCTAACTCTTCCTTGACTTCTTTGAGCTTCGCAAGTTGGTACTTTTCCTCCATCAGGAAAACTTCCCGTCGTACCGGAAGAAGCTCCGCTTCCGCGTCGTAGGTTCGTTGCTCTTGTTCGAGTCGACGGATACGTTCGTTGATGGCAAGCAACTTGGAACGCAGCAAAAGCGTTCCTGCTTCGCGAACTCGGGGATCAAGCCCCTCAGGAGCAACCATCGCCAGTTCTTCATTGAGCTTCACCAAGACGGCTTTGTCGTCTGCAATCGAACGCGGTATGTCTTTTCGTTTGGCCTCTCGCTGGGCGATGACTGCCTCCACACGAGTTCTTGCGTCCATGGCAGCTTGGGCTACTCCCTGCACCTCCAATTGAAGGGACTTGAGCGTCTCAATCTCATAATCCTGCAGTTCACTTGCAGAAAAAAGAAAACGCTGATTTGGACTCTCTTTTCGCTTCTTAGCTTCAGCTGTTGCTGCAGGTGCTGCTTCGTATGCGACCAACAGCTCTTTCGAGAATTTTTCGGCCTCAGCTCGGCTCTTGAGTTCAGCCAAGATAGCTTCGTAGGTAGTCAGCAACGTTTGCTTGAGAGTTCCGTCCATGTCGGTCGCCGCTTGCAGCTGCTGAATGATCGTCATCACCGCATCGGGCGTGATCGAATTCACGTCGCTGACCGGAGCGGCAATCGCTGCTTGAGGCGCTACGGCCGGGATCGGATTTTGGGGAATTGCTGAGGGGGCAACGATCGAAGGTGGGTCGGGCTGCAACGGCTGCTGGGCCGTTCGAATTACCGGTTGTGTAGAAGCTCGAAAGCCCGAATTCAAATTGGGCGTGTTCGTGGGCGGAGCAACAGGAATGTTCCTTGCAGGGCCGTTGGGCAATAACTGGTTCGGTGGATTCAGGTTGATCTGCCCAAAGACCTGACTGGCAAACAGAAGCGGCGAAAACGCCATGAACGTGACTACCCACCGAAGACGCGGGCTTGGCAAAATCCATGGCCATTGAGAGGATCGAGATTGCGGTTCTTTGAAGGTGCAGTTCATGCAAAGGGAATAGACGATTTTGGGATCCAGATCAACCCAAAACCGATCATTCATTGCAAGCAAACAAACTCGCCGACCAACCAACCCCCGAATGCTTGCTAATTCGCACTCAGGATGTCATTCACACACTCCACCGAAACGCAGCAGTTTAATCCGATTCTTGCGTTGGTTCCAATTTGCTGCGTTGTTCCAACAAGAATGCTTCGAATCGATCTTCTTCGATCGCTTGTCGAGCCCATTGCATTAGACGTTGGTAGAAAGTCAGATTATGAATCGACAGCAGCATGGGGCCGAGCATTTCGTCGGCTTGGAATAGGTGTCGAATGTATGCTCGGCTTCGATCGCAAGCGATGCATGGGCAATCTTCTTCGATGGGTTTTTCATCGCGTGCATGAACTTGGTTCCGCATTCGTAGCGGGCCATTTGCAGTAAAGGCCAACGCGTTGCGTCCGTTGCGGGTTGGCATGACACAATCGAACATATCGATCCCTCGAGCGATACCTTCCACCAGATCGATGGGGCGACCGACCCCCATGAGATAGCGTGGTTGATCCGTGGGCAATACGGGGCAGACGATATCGAGGATACGGTACATTTCTGGCGGGGGTTCGCCGACACTGAGCCCTCCCACGGCATAGCCATCAAATCCGATTTGGATCAATTGCTCGGCGCATTGAATCCGCAGATCGGCGTTGAGTCCACCTTGAACGATGGCAAATTTTGCCTGGTCGCTTCGTTTCGCGGATTCCTTACAGCGCCGAGCCCATCGCACGCTTCGATCGCTTGCATCCAATGCTGCTTCATCGGAGGCAGGCAATGCGATCACATGATCTAAAACCATCGCGATGTCGCTGCCGAGCTCTTCTTGAATTCGAATAGAGTCTTCTGGCCGCAGGTGAATTTTAGCGCCATTCAAATGGGAACGAAAGGTAGCACCATCTTCGGTGACCTTGTTCATGTCCCCAAGTGAGAAGATCTGAAAGCCGCCGCTATCGGTAAGGATTGGTTTATCCCAACCCATGAATCGATGCAAACCGCCCTGCTGTGCGATCAATTCGCTTCCCGGTCGCAACGATAAGTGGTAGGTATTCCCCAGAAGAATATGGGCGCCCGTTTTTTCAACTTGGTCAATCGTCAGCCCTTTGACGGTACCCTGGGTTCCGACAGGCATGAATGCAGGGGTCTCGACGTTCCCGTGAGGTAATCGCAGCCTGCCTCGGCGAGCCTTCGTTTTCGTATCGGCATGCAGCAGCTCGAAGGGGAACGAACTTGATTGAACCATAGTCTCAGCGGATGCTTTCTCGACAGGTGCTTTCTCGTCGGGCCTAGGTCGCGGCAGCAACCGATTGTTTCATCTTTTCAAGTCCGGTTTTGGCGACTTCGTTGGGGTCTTGTTGCCAATAGGTACGATTAAAAAGCTCCAAAGAAAGAGCCCCCTGGAACCCGCTTTCCATGACCATTTTCAGGGCTTGAGACACCGGAGCAACTCCGAGTCCTGGATAGACTCGATCGGCATCGTTGATGGTCGTTCGCGGCAAGTCAGGATAGTCATTCATGTGGAAGACATGAATGCGTCGTCCGGAAAGCATGGCCAGGTCGTGAAACTCGGAACCACCTTTGTAGAGGTGGTAAATATCGGGAAGCACGCATGCGTCGGGATGTTGAGCCGCAGCCGTAACATAAAGGACTTCCGAAAGCTTCGAAAGATTTTTGGAGAAGCCCCAAACTTCCAGCTGAGGAACGCAACCGGCGGCTCTTCCAACTTCCAGAAGTGCGCGATAACGATCGGCGACGCGATCTAAATTCAATAGCGGACCATCATTCGCTCCTGCAGGCGGGGCAGCAATGCGAACACCGCCGATCCCCGTTACGATGTCCATATCTTTTCGAGCTTGCTCCAAACCTTTCGCACGAGCAGCGTTGTCTTCAACGATCCAGTTGGCGAACCCAATGGCGCTTTCAACCGTTAGACCAGCGTCTGCAATTCTTTTTTTGAGGTCCGAGATCGTTCCACCGCCGGAGAGGTATTTTTCAATATCTCGCAACCAAGGTTCGATTGCGTCGTAGCCAGCTTTTTGAGCGATTGCAATTTGATCGATTACGGGAATCACTTCGCCGTGAATGGTGCTGGTATTGAGGCAAAACTTCACTTTGCGTTCCTTTTGATTTGGATTCCTAACAGGTTCGGAAGCATCGCAAACGACGCCGGCAAACGGGACAGAGAACGAACTGCTGAAAACCGCTGCGGTCGCGATCGATGCCGACGTTGAAAACGTGCGGCGACTGATATTGCCGGGCTGAGGCTTTTTCTCTCGAGTCATAAAGTTCCTTGTCTGTTTTTAAAAGAGATTGGCCAAATGGCAAGGCTGTAGGCTAGCAACGATGCCGCGTACATCCAGTCGCCCGTCAGTAAAAGCGTCAACAGCAAGAAAGCATACAGCATCCAACGTCCAAGCCAATGACACGTAGGCTGTAACATGCAAAACAAAATAACTCCTTGCAATGCAACAACAAGATGGGTCAGCCCAAGTCCTGTGCTTTCCCAATCGTTCGACAAACCCAGCCATCCGTGACGATCTTGAGTCAGAATCCATGCCGCCTGTCCATTCCACCAGACAGGAAAGCTCAGCATGGACGCCAAGCTAAAAGCAATCC
>CAITIF010000605.1 GCA_903892365.1 uncultured Pirellula sp.
CAAACAGTATATCTCTCGAATTGTAGTCGGCATCTTGCTGCAGACTCGATTTCCAAACCGAAGTTAAGTTTCTGGGGTCCAATTACTGAGATCAAGATTCATGAAAACACGTCGAGAATTTTTGACTCAAACGGCCGCTTTGTCCGCGATAGCGATTTCCAGAAGAAGTCTTTACGCCGAGAACGCCGCCCGCTCCGCCAGCCCAAGCCTTACCGCTACTGGGCAGAACGTCGCCGCTACGGTCCATCCGATCGCTTCGAAGGCTGCCGCTTCGATGATGACAAACGGCGGAAACGCCATCGACGCGGCCATCGCGGCCGCTCTTTGCCTGAGTGTCGTCGACGGGCACAACTCCGGGATCGGTGGTGGCTGTCTCATGCTGATTCACACCAGCGATGGCTCTAGCCATGCAATCGATGGGCGAGAGAAAGCCCCAATGGCCGCATCCAAAGACATGTTTCTCAAGCAAGGAACCGCGGACGTTAGCCTTAGCCAAGACGGCCCCTTGGCATGCGGAACCCCCGGCATGGTCGCGGCTCTCAAGTCGGCTCACAGCCGCTTCGGAAAGCTTCCCTGGGCAACGCTCTTTCAGCATGCGATTCGCGCAGCCTTCGATGGCTTCCCGGTTTCTCGGTCGGTTTATAACACGCTTAAAGAAGAACAGAAAACGATCGCCAAGTTTCCTGCCTCTGCGAAAATTTTACTGAAGCCAGACGGAGGTTTGTACGAAGTTGGCGAACGACTCGTCCAACGGGATCTTGCTAACACGCTCGAACAGATCGCGACCCAAGGAGCAGATTGGTTCTACCAAGGTCAATTTGCCAGCCTATGTACGGCCCATATTCAACAACAAGGTGGCGTTTTATCGGCTTCCGACTTCGAACAGTACCGCGCCATCGATCGTGAACCGCTGCGAACTTCGTATCGTGGATATCAAGTCATCGGTTTCCCAACCCCAAGCTCGGGTGGGATTCACATTCGACAGATGCTCCAAATCTTAGCTCGCTTCCCTTTGAAGGAACTCTACGGACACGGCAACGCCGTCAACTTCTACCATGTGTTGGCAGAGTCCATGAAACTAGCATTCGCCGATCGCGCTTACTATTTGGGAGATAGCGACTTTGTCGAGGTGCCATCGTTCTTGACTTCTCAAGAATACACGGATGAGTTGGCCAAACGAATCGATATCGAGAAATCGTCGGTCGTGCCTGGGCACAATGATTCCAAAGGAAAAGTTTTTGACGATAACAAAAAACACACGACGCACATGACCACCGCGGACCGAGACGGAAATTGGGTCGCTCTTACCGCTACCGTCAACACCAGCTGGGGTAACAAAATGATCGTTCCCGGCACAGGTGTTGTGCTCAACAATCAAATGGACGACTTCAGCATCTCGCCCGGAGTGCCGAACGCTTTTGGACTGGTCGGTTCGAAAGCCAATGCCATTGAACCAGGGAAACGTCCATTATCCAGCATGAGCCCCACGATGGTTCTCGATCTTCAAGACCAGCCTGTGATGACTTGCGGCGCAGCGGGCGGTCCACGAATCATTAACGCCACCTTGCAAACACTTCTTCGATGCTTAGATCTGGGCGTTCCTATTGGGGAGGCCATCGCAGCCTCGCGTCTCCATCATCAATGGCAACCCGATATTCTCTCGTGCGAAGGTAGTCTAGGGGGACCTTTTGATCGCGCTAAACAACAGCCTAACCAGCTGATCGATCAACTGAAAGCCAAAGGCCACCAAATCAAGTTGGCTGGCACGCTTGCGATTGCACAAGGGATTCAACGGGTTCCGGGAAAGCCAAACCAAAAGAACCAATGGACTGCCGCATGCGATCCACGCGCCGACGGCGTTCCCGCCTCTGGCTAACACGGGTTTGCGGAGGGCTTGAAACTAACTTGAGCCGCAGGCGGTAACCACGACAACAACGATCTGCATTGGAATCCGTAATACTTGATTCTATAGTAGCCGGACTCGCCAGAGTTCGGTCTTTCTCGACACACTAAAGTCTGGCGACACCAACTATCTAAAAATCCAATTTGGACATAGATAGCAATGCAGGTGCTCGGCACCAAGCTCC
>CAITIF010000606.1 GCA_903892365.1 uncultured Pirellula sp.
AGTGTTAATTTGTACTTTTTCATGTTGCAGATTTATTTTACTTTATTTTACTTATGCTTCCCAAAATGGGTTATTTATGATTCTTGAGTTTTGGCTTGCTTGACTTTGGCTCCTTCAAGTGTTCCGGTTAGATTTTGGATGGCAAAGCCAGCAAGCACCACCAAGATCACCAGAACCAAAAGCACTTCCATCAGCGTAAAGCCAAGGCGGCTTGTTCGTCTAGCATTTCTTTTTCGACTCATCTCAATACTCCTTGCACGTATTTTCAAAGGGAACTTTTTTCTTCAAACTAAAAGACGCTTGAGCCGCTGATGATCGGCAGCATCAAAGCCATAACAACAAACATGACCATGCCCGCCAAAACCAGTAGCATAATGGGCTCCAGTAGGCGAACAACGGTTTCCAAACGACGGAAAGTCGTCTTTTCTAGGTTATCGGCAATTGTCACCAACACGTTGTCCAAGCTGTTGGATTCTTCTGCCACCGAAATCATTTCTACAACGGTCTGTGGAAAGTGTCCACTCTTATCAAGCTGCTTTGCAAGTCGTTCACCGGCTGAAATCTCCTCACTCGCCGCTACGATGGACTCCGACAAAATCACGTTTCCAGCAGCATGTCGACTGATTTCTAGTGATCTCAATAATGGAACCCCGTTTTGGAGCAAAGTTCCGAGAACTCGGCAAAATCGCGACACTGCCAAATTCAAGAAAACACTTCCAATCAGAGGAGTCTTAATCTTTAGCATATCAGCGTTGCGTTTGCCGTTGTCTGTTTTCAAGTATTGGTTCAAGACCAATACAATCACGGCAATCACGCCCAGAATTGCCCACCACCAAACTTTAACAACAGCACTCAAGCCAAGCAGGATTTCGGTCGCTTGTGGCAGTGTCGATTTTTTCCTCATTCCATCGAAGATCGATTCAAACTGAGGAACAAACAAAACGAGCAAGACCGTGACAACAATGATGCCCACGGACATGACGAACACGGGATACGCAAGCGCCCCCATCGTCTTGCCCTTCATCTCCTCTTGTTGTTCGATGAATCCTCCGACTCGCTCCAGAGCGTCCTCAAGAAAGCCGCCTTCGCTTCCAGCGCGGACCATGTTCACGGACATCTCGTTGAATATCCGAGGATACCGAGCCATGGCCTCGCCCAAGGCTTCCCCCTCTTCAACGCGCCCTTTGATCTCAGTGATCGCATTCCGAAGTGTGCGGCTTGCTCCTGATTGATTCGACAGAACGGTCAGCGACCTGAGCATTGGCACGCCACTGCGCAACAACGAGGAGAGTTGCGTGTAGAAGCTGGCCATTTGGCTGCCAGCCACTCGGCGAGTCAGTTTGACCTGCGAGCCTTTGTTGACCGTGATGGAAATCGGAAACAGAGACCTTGCACCTAGCTGCGCAGCCGCATCGCGGGCGTTGGCAGCAGCAATGGTCCCGGCCATCGACTTGCCGGTCATGTCTCGTGCGACGTAAGCGAAATCAGGCAAGCGAATCACCCTTGGTCGCTCTTAGGACTTCTTCCATGCTGGTTGTCCCTTCGATCGCCTTTCGAAACGCATCGTCGCGCAAGGTCATCATTCCGCCTCGCAATGCAGCCTTCTTGATTTCATAGCTGCTAACGCGATCGTGCGCTAACTGCCTCACTTCCTCATTCGTTGCTAACAATTCATAGATGCCGAACCGACCTGCGTAACCCAGGTTGCGGCAAGCTCTGCAACCGGTTGCGCGATAAAGAGGCTTCCCGTCCAGCTTTTCCCATGGAAAATCTCGAGGCACATCTTCATGGGTTGGATGGTAGGCTTGTTTGCATTCAGGGCACAACCTACGAACAAGTCGTTGCGCCATGATGCCTTCCACAGTGCTGGCAACCAAAAACGGTTCGATCCCCATGTCCACGATACGAGTGAACGCGCCGGCAGCATCGTTGGTGTGCAACGTGCTAAAGACCGTGTGGCCCGTCAGTGAAGCTTGGATCGCGTTCTCGGCAGTTTCTGCGTCCCGAATTTCACC
Organism: uncultured Pirellula sp.; assembly: GCA_903892365.1. Taxonomy (GTDB): domain Bacteria; phylum Planctomycetota; class Planctomycetia; order Pirellulales; family Pirellulaceae; genus JBKCUI01. The sequence continues at coordinate 2,016 of CAITIF010000606.1, forward strand.
CACCAGAACAATGTCCGGGTCATGACGCAAAATACTTCGCAATGACGCAGCGAACGTCAAACCAATCTTAGAATGGACTTGGATTTGATTGATACCATCCAACTGGTATTCGACAGGGTCTTCCGTGGTGATGATCTTGTTCTCGGGCGACTTGATCTCTAACAACGAACTGTACAGTGTGGTGGTCTTTCCAGATCCTGTTGGACCGGTCACCAGAATGATCCCGTGTGGCAGTCGAATCAGTTCGCTAAAAAGCTTATACGTTGCTTCACCCATGCCAAGGCTGCGCAGGTCGAACTTCATCGATCCTTTGTCCAAGATACGCATGACTAGGCTTTCGCCGTGGATCATCGGAATGACCGAAAGACGAATGTCGATCTCTCGACCATGCACGCGAAGCTTGATACGACCATCTTGAGGCAATCGCTTTTCAGCGATGTTCAAGTGAGCCATAATCTTGAGACGCGAAATAATAGCAGCTTGGAACCGATTGATTTCGGGCGGGACAGCCTGAGTATGCAAAATCCCGTCGATACGATAGCGTACCACCAAGCCTGAAGCTTGAGACTCGAT
>CAITIF010000607.1 GCA_903892365.1 uncultured Pirellula sp.
CGATGTCATAACGAAGAAGATACGGGTAGCGGCTCACGTCGTCCGGCTTGCCCGAAAAGAATTGCTTTTGGAAATCGAAACAAGGCCCCCAGGTAAGACAGCAACCTACCTTGACATCTTCGCCCATGATATGCCTAAGCATATCTTTGGGTAACACACCCTGCATCGGATTCTCGTAGTGCAAACAACCCGCAGCATGAATATGGTGATCGCCGCTCCAGTAGCCAAGCTTGGCAGTGTCGATCCATCGCTCGACCTGATAGTTCAGCGTTACCGGATCATCCCCAACATTCAGGGTTTGCATTTGAACGATGCTCTCTGGACCATGAGAACACTTGACGGTGTATTTCCCACGAGGCAATCGAATGCTTTCGCCAGACTCGCGATAAATCTGGGTTTGAAAGAAGAAATCAGGTGCTTGGCGTTTTGATTGATAGGGATAAACCCGACCCTGCTCGTCGCGAATCTCAAAGGCTGCCATGCATGGCGAACCATCCGCATCGGTGACTGCGAATTTGACTTCGGTGCTTGGAACGGTTTGGATTTCTACATCGGTTCCGCTCCATGCACCATTTTCGCCAGCGGCATATTCAAGATTGATCCAATCGATGCGGAATTTGCCCGGGCCTTGCAAGGGATCGATACGAACGCCTTTCAAATCACCTTCAACCGGGAACTCGATGGCGTATTCACGATCGCTACCGGGGTCGAGTTGAAATACGATTTGTCGGCCGCCATCGGGTTGCGGTAGCTGTTCAGTCCACCAAAAAACTTGCCCAACCCCTGGTCCATCGGGACGTCCCCAGAAACGAAGAACCATCCGTCCGCCTCGGGCGGAAACGGGTACCGACAAAAATGGATCGTCTCCCGTGGCCTCAAGAAATAGAGACTGATCACGCACTACCATTTTCAAATCATTGAGTTCTCCCCATCCATCTGAATCTTTATCAAATCGAAATTGTCGAATTACCGAAGACTTAGCGGAACCAGCGATGCCTGCGTTGAACTCGAGACGAGCCTTCCGTTTGCCGACGGTGGTGGAAGATAGCTGGACGATACGGTATTCCAACTCGAGTCCACTGAGATTGCCGTTGAGAGGTCGACCATCATACATCGACAGAGCCAACCAACGATTGTCGATGTCATCTTTTGGACCGTGTGGAATGGGCCTCGCGTTAGGGCTGTCCACACGTAGCTTGGATTGAACCCCAGCCCGATTGACGACTTTTACAAGCATGGCTCGCCAACCGTTTTCCGCTAGATCCACCGTCGCACCCGGTGTTACAGTCGTCTCACCATCGTTACGGATTTCGATGGAGGCGACGCACAAGGGATCTAGCATTCGCTGTATGCTGGATGTGATTTTAGTGTCACTCGGCTCTTTCTTCAGAAGGTTGAGCGTTTCGATTTGCTCCGGCGTGAATGGTGCCCCAATCGATTGCATGGCTTCGCTTAACCGGTTGATAATAAGTAACAACGGTTGTGCATCGACCCGCTCAACATTTGGCATCGATCCGCTTTGAGCGCACGCTAGAGAGGGCCCAAACATCCCGATGTACCAGGAAATAACTGACAGAATAAGTACGTATTTGTTCTTGGTCACTTGATTGCTTCTTTCGACGCATTGCCCTTGCAGAAACTAGTTCGACTTGTAGGATATCCTACAAGTCGAAGATCTTAAAGGGATACAAGTATGCAAACTGCGAAAACGACGAGCACAGGACGGCCATTGCTGGTCGATCAGGTGTTGGGTTCGTTGACTAGCTACATCCGCAGTGAAGGGCTCTGCCCTGGGGATCGCCTACCGAGCGAGGCAGAATTGGTTAATCGAATGCAGTGCAGTCGCAATGTGCTGCGCGAGGCCGTTGGACGATTGATCTCGTTGGGGTTGGTGGAGGCCCGGCGCGGAAGCGGCATGTTTGTCGGTACGACGGATACCGTTCGCTCCTGTGCGTTGTTGCTCCGTTCCTCACTGACAATTTCCATCAATAACTTGATTGAGTTTACGGAGTTTCGGCGTGCACTCGAAGGCTACTCCGCTCGACAGGCCGCCACCCAAGCGACCGACGCGGAACTAGCGGAACTGGGATCGATGGCGACCGCAATAGACGACCCTGACATATCGCGTGAGGAAAGCCTTACGCGTGATTCGGCATTCCATCTGCGGTTGATGGAGATTGGGGGAAACCGCTTGATGGCCGCGCTCTTGGAAGCGTTGCTCGATTTCATGCAGACTTCCATGGATTCTACGACCGCCACGCCGCGCGATATAGACACTAGTCGTCAGCTTCACGCGGCGATTATGGATGGGCTGATACGGCGCGATCCTGACGCGGCAGAAAGTGCGATGGAGTTGAATCGCCAACATACGGTCAACCGCTTAAAGCTTCTTACAAAGACTCCGTAAATTCATTACATAAAACAGACCGCCATCATGACTGTACGACGCCGTGATTTTCTCGCAACGATTCCCGTCGCACTTGCATCGGCAACAGCCTTTGCTCGCCAGGGAGATGTGAATGAAGCGCTCCGTGCCTTCTTGCAACCGCATGTACTAAAGCGCAGTACGCTCGACCAATTTCTTGATTCGAAAGCTCAGGTGTGGGCAAAGTTCGATCCTGAACTTGGTTACCTATTGAGAAATGCGTTCGTTCGCGATGGCGTTGATGGCTGCCACACGCTAGCTCGGTATCAGAAGTCAGGTCAGCGTCAGCAGGTCAATTTCCCCGATCAGCCCTGTCGTGTGAATACCTACGGCGACAGTTTTACTCAGGGGCATCAGGTCAGCGACGGCGAAACATGGCAGGAGATACTGGCCGCTCATTTTTGCGAACCCATCCGGAACTTTGGAGTTGGTGGATTCGGCGTTTATCAAGCGTATCGGCGGTTGTTGCGGAACGAAGCGACTGATCAGTCGGCGAAATACTTGATCTTTAACATCTGGGGAGACGACCATCTCCGCAGCGTTTATGCCTGGCGCTGGTTAGCCTTTCCGGACAATGCAATCGAATCGATGTCCGGGACGATGTTTCATGCCAATCCATGGGTCCATGCCCGGTTGAATGACCGGGGTGCGTTGGTTGAATGCGATAGCCTATGCCCCACCGAGGCTTCTCTCTATCAGTTATGTGACTTGGCATTTCTGATCGATACGTTCCGAGATGATGAAATCGCTCATTTGCTGTTCGCTCAGCGCACTGGCGCCTTTCTCAGTATCGAAGTTCTCGAGAGAGTGGCTGGCAAGTGCCAGCAAAATGTGCCCGTTTTATCTAGCCCGGAAGCGATCAAGGCTGGCGCGACGCGACTGTTGCATGCATATGCAGTGCGAGTTGGCATCAAGATCATGGATCGTCTGCAGGAGTTCTGCAAACAGAATCACAAGGAGCTTATGGTACTGTTGAGCTATCCGGTGGGAGCTGTTTGGCACGCCTGCAATCGCAG
>CAITIF010000608.1 GCA_903892365.1 uncultured Pirellula sp.
ACACGGCTCTCAAGAAACACTTCAATGTGTTCTACGATGAAAAGTCTGCTGTCGGCCGACGATACCGTCGACAGGACGAAATCGGAACGCCCTATTGCATTACGGTCGACACGCAAACGCTGTCGGACCGAACCGTCACGATTCGCGATCGCGACACCTTGGAACAATGGCGAATCAATATCGACGACTGCGTTTCCGAAATCACCAAACGGGTGACCTAAAGCAATCGTATGGACTACCAACAAGGCGAGCTGTTTTCGAACGAGCTTGCACCGTGGGAAATTGACGCCGCCGCAGAAACTCCCTGCGTCGCTGTTGCGTTTCCAGAGGCTCCCTTTGGTCCGTTTGATTATCGAATTCCAGACGAACTGAGCAGTGCCATACAACCAGGAATGCGAGTCATCGTGCCGCTGGGCAAGGGCAATCGCGAAATCGTTGGATACACGCTGTCCATACAAATCAGCAATCATCCTAAGGAACTGCTGAAACCCGTCCTTCGAGTCATCGATCCACATCCGCTGTGCAATGCAAGCCTATTGCAGTTGATTCAGTGGATGAGTCGTTACTATCTGGTTCCTGTGGGCCAAGTCTTTGAAGCCGCCGTTCCTGCTGGTGTCCGCGCAGGAGCGGGGACCAGGAATCAAACTCTGTTAAAGCCGAGCCTCCAAGCCGCAGACGACTCTCTTTTGAAATCGCTGCCTATCAAACAGCGTCAAACACTCCAACAACTGATTTTGGCAGATGAACCTTTGTCGCAAGACCAGCTGAAACATCTCGCACAATGCTCAGAAGGAGTGATCAAAAAGCTGCGGGAAACCGGCTTTATCGATGCCTACACAGAACGAGTCATGCAATTCGGCAAAGAATCGATTCCAGAGGTACATCAACGCGTTCTGCCGCCAGCCTTATCTTCGGACCAACGCATCGCCTTAAAAACAATCCATGCGGCCATTGATTCAGGCGAACACGAAACCATCCTTCTTCACGGCGTGACCGGGAGTGGCAAGACCGAAGTGTACATGCAAGCCATGGAGCAGGTCATTTCGTATGGTCGGCAAGCCATTGTGCTTGTCCCCGAAATTAGCTTGACGCCGCAAACTCGCTCACGATTTCAGAATCGATTCAATTCGGTCGCGGTTCTTCATTCCAATATGAGCGGACCTGAACGGCACTACCAATGGAAACGTATCGCCGAAGGGGCTGTCCAAGTCATCGTAGGTCCACGTAGCGCCATCTTTGCCCCAGCACCTTATTTGGGGCTAATCATTCTGGATGAGGAACACGAGAACACCTTCAAACAAGAATCCTTGCCTCGCTACCATGCAAGAGACGTAGCGTTACACAGAGCTTCGCTGGAACGTATTCCGCTGGTGCTTGGCTCAGCAACCCCTTCGCTTGAAACGTTTTATCGTGCCACGACAGGCAGGTACAAGTTGGTTTCTCTACCACGTCGAATCCTAAACCGGCCGTTACCCGAAGTTACCACCATCGATCTTCGCAGCAACCGAATCGACGTCGATCGAGGAAGCATATCGCGACCATTATTGGATGCGATTGGAAAAACCATCGACGAGAAAGGACAAACGATTCTTCTGCTAAATCGCCGTGGATTCGCAACTTCAATCCAATGCCCTTCCTGCGGTTTTGTAGTCTCTTGCCCCGATTGCGATCTACCGTTGACTCACCATCGCGACGGCAGCAAAGCCGTGTGCCATTATTGCGATTACACCATTGCCGCTCCTCAAGTTTGCCCTCAGTGTGGCTTCGACGCCATTCGGCTGGCAGGCCTGGGAACGCAAAAACTGGAAATGGAAGTGCAAAGCCGATTTCCAGACGCGGTGATCGCGCGAATGGACTCCGATACCATGAAGAAGCCCGGCAGCCACGAACGTGCTCTTGCTGATTTTAGATCAGGCAGAGTTCAAATCCTCATGGGGACACAAATGATTGCCAAAGGCCTGGACTTTCCCAATGTGCTTTTGGTTGGAGTGATCAACGCGGATACTGCACTGCACTTTCCAGATTTCCGCGCATCAGAACGAACCTTCCAATTGGTGACACAGGTTGCTGGAAGAACAGGGCGAGGAGACCGGGCGGGTGAAGTGTTGGTACAAACCTATTCACCGGACCATCCCGCCATCATTGCAGCATGCAAACACGATTACCGAGCCTTCTCCGAATTGGAGCTGCAACAACGCGAGCAATTCGGATACCCGCCATTCGCATCCTTGGCGAGAATCATCATGCGAGGCCCCGTCCAGTTGGAAGCAGAAGAATTCGCAGATAACCTGATCAAAAAGGTCCAACTCGAAATCGCTCGTACCGGTGCCCCCGTGCGAGTCTTAGGCCCAGCACCACCACCCATCTCGAAACTCCGTGGCCACTATCGATTTCACGCTATGCTCATCTCCAAAGATGCAGCAGCACTCAACGCTGTACTCGCAAGGGTCCAATCGACCACCAAACCGTCAGGGGAGAATCTCTACCTGATCGACATTGACCCGGTAGACATGCTTTAAAAAAAGCACGCGTTTGGACCGCAGCCCCAAGGTTTCAGGGGTACTGGCTCGATGCTTTGCAAACTCACCCGTTCTCCCGTATTTCTTCGGGAGCTGGGGTAG
>CAITIF010000609.1 GCA_903892365.1 uncultured Pirellula sp.
GTAATGAACGATCATCACTCAAGGAACGAGTCCTAACGAGCATGTCATCAGGAAGCGAACGAGATCGGCCATGCGGAGTGCTTCGGCAAGGAGCGAAAGTGGTTGGATGCATTTGCATGCCCGAGGCTACTGACATCTTTATCAAAGAGTTCAATCACTGCTACGGACAACTGCGATTGGAAGTCTCTGCACCGATCTTCGATTCCCACTCGGACGCGAAAAACCCTAGCACTTTCCGATTGCCAATGTGGTTCAGGCACGTTTGGCATTCGATGAACGCAGAATCGATGAACGCAGAATCCATGAACCCGGAATCGAAGAACGCAGAATCGACGAACCCGGAATCCTAGTCACGCCCCCTCTCGTATTTCTCTTGAAACCATGTCCACTCTCGAAACCCCTGCCGCGCCGGCTCGCCCATTCACGCACCTCCATTGCCATACGCACTACAGCCTTCTGGATGGTGCGAGCCCCATCGGAAAATTGCTGCAACGGGCCAAGTCGCACGGCATGTCGGCTCTTGCGATCACAGACCACGGGAACCTGCACGGCTCGCTTGAATTTTATCGCAAAGCGAGAGAGCTGGGCATCAACCCGATTCTTGGTTACGAAGCATACGTCGCACCTGGCAGCCGATTCGAACGGGATGCGTCCTCCTCCAAAGAAGCGGCCTATCACTTGACCCTGCTGGCCAAGAATCGCACAGGCTTCAAGAACTTGATACGCTTGGCATCGATCGCAAGCCTCGAGGGCTTCTACTTCAAGCCTCGAATCGATAAGCAAGCGTTGGAGGCGTACAGCGAGGGCATCATCTGCTTAAGCGGTTGTGTCTCCAGCGAATTCTCTCGTGCCATTTTGAAGGGCTACGACACCGACTCGGCCATCCAAGAGGCTGTCGAAGTGACTCAATGGTTCGATCGCGTCTTTGGCGATCGATTTTTCATTGAGATCATGAATAACAAAGTCGAAATCCAACGTCAGCAAATGGCGGGGGCGGTCGAGGTTGCCAACCGAGTGGGTATTCCCCTGGTTGCGACCAGCGACGCACACTATGTGGATCGCGAGGACGCCGAGCTCCAGGATGTCATGGTTTGCATCAGCACAGGAAAATTCCGAACAGACTCCAATCGGATGCAAATGGAAGGGAACGAGTTTTACCTCCGCTCCCCAGAAGAAATGTACCTGAACTTCCCCGGACACGCGGACGCTGTGGCTCGCTCGCAAGAGATCGCAAACTCCGTCGATATCCAGCTGGATTTGGGTTCCCGCAATTTCCCCTCGTACACGATTCCTGAACCGCTAACCCCGGACGAATACCTTCGCAAGTTATGTCGGGAAGGGCTGATGGCTCGCTATGCCAAAAGCTCCGACATGCTGATCGACGGAAAGCTGGCTCAAGTCGTCGAAGATCGCTTGGATCGCGAGCTGGCAGTCATTCAAAAGCTCGGCTTCTCCAACTACTTTTTGATCGTTTGGGACTTTGTTCGCTACGCTCGCGAGATCAACGTGCCGGCAACAGCTCGGGGCAGCGGCGTCGGTGCACTGGTTTGTTATGCGCTATATTTGTCCCACGTTTGCCCGATCAAGTACGATCTGCTCTTCGAACGATTCCTCGACGAAAGCCGCCTCGAAGCACCCGATATCGATATCGACTTTTGCCAGGAACGACGGGGCGAAATCATTCGCTACGTCAAGGAAAAGTACGGCGAGGCGAACGTCGCTCAAATCGGAACGTTCGGTACCCTGAAGGCCCGTGGTGCCATCAAGGACGTTGGCAGAACCTTGGGACTGCCTCTGAATCGAGTTGTCGAAGTCAGCGAATTGGTCCCTGACGACCCCAAGATTACCATCAAGGACGCTCTGGCCCAAAGCGAAGATCTTAAGAAACTCTACGACAACGACCCGGACATTCGCGAGCTGATCGATGTCGCTGGCAAGGTGGAGGGGATGGCTCGGAACATCGGAACACACGCCGCCGCCGTCGTGATCGCGGACAAGCCGCTCACTGATTACGTTCCGTTGATGCGTGTCTCTGGCAAAGAGGACATCATCACCCAATGGTCGATGGGGGACGTCGAAGCAGCTGGCCTGTTGAAGATGGACTTTCTTGGCCTGCGGAACTTAACCATCCTCTCTAAGTCGGTCGACATTATCGAGCAGACTCGCGGACACCGAATCGATCCGCTCGATTTCCCACTGGACGATGTTCCAACCTTCGAATTGCTCAAGCGAGGTGAAACCAAGGGTGTATTCCAGCTAGAAAGCGGTGGCATTCGAGATCTTCTGCAACGCATGAAGCCGGACCATTTTCACGATATCATCGCGACGAACGCGTTGTATCGACCAGGCCCGCTAGAAGGCGGGATGGTGGATGATTATGTCGCGGTCAAGAACAAGCGCAAGGCGGCTGTCTATTTGCATCCGGTCCTTGAGGAAATTCTTGCTGAGACCAACGGCGTGATGGTCTACCAAGAGCAAGTGATGCGGATCCTAAACGGATTGGGTGGCATCGAGTTGGCCAAAGCCTACACGTGCATCAAGGCGATCAGCAAGAAGAAGGAATCGTTGATCGCGGCCAATGCAGAAAAATTTCTGGCGGGCTGCGTGGAAAAGGGCCTGACCCAGAAGGAAGCGGAAGACTTCTGGAACATGATTCTGAAGTTCGCAGGCTACGGCTTTAACAAGAGTCACTCCACAGCGTACGCTTTGATCGCCTACCAAACGGCCTACTTGAAGACTCACTTTAAAGTGGAATTCATGGCAGCCTTGCTGACCGGGGATATTCCGAACCGCAATTTCAAGCGCAAGGACGGGTTGGTGGAACACCTGGAAGATTGCCAACGCATGGGAATCACGGTCGAGCCACCTAACGTGAACACTTGCCGTTCCGATTTCAGCGTCGCTGATAACAAGATTTACTTCGGGCTGTCCGCCATCAAGGGCTGCGGTGGTTCGGCCGCTGAAGCGGTGGCTCGCGAACGCCTAAAGAACGGCCCCTTCAAAGATATCTTTGATTTCTGCGAACGAGTTGACGTGGTGCAATGCGGACGAGCCACCATCGAATCATTGATCCGAGCCGGGGCGATGGACTGCTTCGGCGCACGACGTGCCCAGCTGAATGCCGTTCTAGAAAAGGCACTGCAAGGCGGAGCGTCGAAACTGAAGGACCGCAAGAGTGGACAGATGAGCCTGTTTGACGACTTTGAAGAGGTCGTTCAAGAGGTCAAGATTGTGCTGCCCGACGTCCCCGAGTTTCCGGAGAAGGAAATGCTGGCGATGGAAAAAGAAGTGCTTGGCTATTACTTAACCGCACATCCTCTGTCGGAATACGATGCGATCTTGAAAGCATTTTGCTCGCACAATTCGCAAACGGTGAAAACGGTCAAGAAGCGAGACGAAGTGTTGATGGGGGGCATGATCTCTTCGATCAAGATCGCTCACGTCAAAAACCCGAAGCCAGGTCAATCGTCGAAGTACGCTAACTTCGATCTCGAAGACATGGACGGCTACGTGCGAGGAATCTGTTGGCCGGACGGGATGGAAAAGTATGGTGAAATGATCCAACCCGACGCCGTCGTGTTGATTCGCGGCACCGTCGATAAGCGGGGCGAGGACGAATTCAATTTGCTGGTCAATGAAATGTTTCCGATCCAGGAAGCGGACACACGCTTTACGACCGGGATCCACATCTCGTTTGATCAGCTTCGACACCAGCCCGAGATGATCGGCAAGATTCGCGAAATTTTGCGAGGCTACCCAGGCCAACGCGACATTCTCTTCGCCATCAAGTTGGAGTCAGGCGATGTCGTGCATGTAAAGTCGGCCAAACAGAAGGTCACGATCAGCCCGGAGCTTCGATCGCGGCTTGATGATTTACTAGGCCCCGGAAGCCATCGATTGTTGATGACCAAGCCAACTTTAAAGAGCGGCGGAAACGGAAAAGAATACGCGAGGAAGGCGTAAGGGGGCAGGGGCAGTTGGCAGTTGGCAGTTGGCAGTGGGCAGTGGGCAGTGGGCAGTGGGCAGTGGGCAGTGGGCAGTAGGCAGTAGGCAGTAGGCAGTAGGCAGTAGGCAGTTGGCAGTTGGCAGTA
>CAITIF010000610.1 GCA_903892365.1 uncultured Pirellula sp.
ATCTTCAAAACGTCTTTGGAAGTCGAGTTTTAAAAGTGCCTAAGAAAAATCAGAGTAAGCAAGATTCGATTGAGAAAGAACTGGCGGATCTGAATGATGCTGCCGGAAATCTAATGGATTCATCGCATTGCCAATCCGCCTTTCGGGTCTACGGCGAATTGCGCTCGCGTGCCAAATCCGAAGGGCATCTCGCTTACTATGTTTTTGGTACGTTCTTTCAAATGAACCTGGCTCAGAAATTACTGCAGTTCGAAATCGTTCGGGAAAGAGCGGTCGAACTGATCGCAATTTTCGAAGATGAAGAACAGGCTCGAAAGATCGAACCTTCGATGGATCTCGAACAGTACGGTAGCATCATCTACTCCATGGGAGCATGTGCGTACGAGGTCCTGGCGGAAGCAACAGGCGAACTGGATGGGTTCAATTCGGAAGGGATGCAAGAATGCTTGACGGGTGGAATCGAAGTCTGCCACCGCATAGGTAAACTTTCGTGTGTTCAGTGCTTCCGCGAATACGCTTGTGACATTCATATTGCGGCTGATGATTATGAATTGGCTCGGTATCACAGCAATCAAGTTCTACAACAGGATTCGGATTTTCCTGAACGGGGTGATCGGCGGTGGCTGGCAAATCTACGGCTAGCCCGAATGGATATGCTGGAAGGACAACACGAATCGGCACGAATCAAGTTAGAGCAAGCGACCTTGCTAGCGAAGGCTAAGTCGGTGACGGATTCCTTGGGGGCTCAAATCGCGGTCATGTTTGAACGCCGTACGCTCGATCTGCTCGAAGATCGACAAGACGATGCCCGAACCGAAGAAACGGTTCAACTGCTGCCACCGCGCGGGGAATGCCCTGAATATGATTTAGCCATGGATAGCTTGGCAGCTTTGAAGTTTGCGAAAGAATCGAAATGGGATCAGGCCGAAAGCATGCTCATTCCATGGAACCGGTCGCTTCGTCAAAACAAATCGATCACCAAGTGGCTTGAGAACGGCGTAAGACTGGTCGCTCTCTATCGCTTGCAAGGGGATTTTGTTAAAGCCAAAAGGCTTTGTGTTCCATTTGAAGATGCTGCAACTAAAGCCAATGATTGGCAGACGATTCGTCGATTGAATCAGACGCTCGATGAATCGAAGCCGATCACCCCGCTCGGGACTGTCATCAAGAATTCGCGATTCATTCCATCGAAACCATTGGAAGAGTTGGTGGAACCGTCCAAGGCGGAACCCGGCAAGCCAGAGCTATCGAAAGCTCTGCCCAAATCCTCGCCTGAAAGCGAGATTACTTCAATTTCTGCTTCGCCATTGTCAGCTTGGCTCGAGAACTTAGCTGTGCGAACTCGAAATCGTGTCGATTCAAACTGGGAGCGGGACGATGTCGCTATCGACCCATTGCTAATTCTTCGAGAACTGCTGGACAAAGATCGAAGCGCATTCACTCATCCCGTCGATATTGGAAAGGCGTTGTACCTGGCCAACTTCTTGATTACGCCAGCCATCGACCGTGTCGAGATTTGGAAGTGGGCAAACCAGTTGGTGGCCACTCACCAGGAAGTGGGCTATTTGATCTCATTGCTGGGACGTCTTGGAATGACCATCAGCATGATCGATCGACTTTCGGCCGAAATGGCCCGTGAACTCGCCTTCAAGGATTTTGATGACGATCCGATGATGCCCGATTTCACCGGCACCGAAGAGATAGACGATCTTGAAGATCTTGATCCCAGTGATCTTGAAGATGAGGAAATCGACGATGAGGAGCCCGAAGACGAAGAAACCGGTGATGGGGCTGTCGAGAAGTCCAGCCAGAACGATTCTTTAACAGATTCTAGTGAATTGCCGGACGGCTCCTTTCTCAACGCAGATTTAGTTTCAAGCGATGAAGAAGACGAGCTGTTTGAGAATCCGGAAGAATCTGAGGAAGTCAGTTTTGCTACTTTTTTTGGAAACCTTGCCGCTGAAGCCAGGGACCTCTCGGAGCTGAGTGATTCTTCGATCAGCAATGAGCGGCTCGATCAATTGGTCCGCAAATCGCTGCTGATTGACTCCAGTAGTGTTAACAACAACTTTCGCGCAGCGGAGGTCTACGAGTACATTGGCAAGGAGGGCGAAGCGGAACGCTGCTACGCCCGTGCATTCAAACTGGATCGAAGGCGGGACGATGCAGCTCTCGCGTTGTCAAGAATCTATTCCGAATCCGATCGGCTTCAAGACGCCCTTTACGTTTTAGATCTGTGCATTCGCGAAGGAGGGGATTCGCCCGAATTGCTTTTTGAAGCGGCTCTTAAGGCGCATGCATTAAGCCAATACGAACTGCAAGTCAGCTTCCTACAAAAATATCACCAGCGACATGAACCGATCTCTTGGACCTATTACTATTTAAGCTCAGGATTGCTCGAACTGAAACGTCCCGACGAAGCGCTAGTTGCTATCGAAAAAGAAGTTAGTTTGTTCAACTCTCATGGGTTACATATCGATTCCGTTCGGGCCGCTGCCTACGCTCAGATGGGTCAGTCGGATCAGGCAATCGAGCAAATCAAAAAGGCGCTGGCACATCCCTTGGTGGAGATAGGAAATCTCACGATCAGCGGTATATCTGGTGCTTACGAACGTCTGATCAACGCGGCACGCACATGCCCCGACGAAAAAGATATTCAAGCGTTAGTCGAAGATCGTATGCTCAAAGCTGGTATCGCAACGGAAAGCTTTTTTGAACACGCTCGATCAAGCGAGAAACCATGCGATCTTTATTTGTACCAATGCTATGTCTTGCAACCGCTTGAATCAACTTGGTTCGACTACGAAGGTTGCCTAGCAAATCAGACCGAATGGGAAGCCTACATGGCTCAATGGGGCGTGCTTGCACGGGACGAAGATGAGGCGGAAACAATTGTTTTGAGATGGCAACGCAAGTGCTATACCTTGGAACCTGAGCTGATGGATATTCAGGTTGACGAAGAACTTTTGCATGACCGTCCTGGGATCGCCTTTCAAGGTGCTCGCTTCCCCGACCTGGACGATGATGAGGAGGATGAGCTCGATTTTGAAGACGGATTCGGCGGAAACGATCACGGCGGATTCGGCCCGAAATTCGACGATAACGCTCCGTTCTAAGCATATCCGCTAGGTTCATTGAGTTAATGGCCAGTTAGCTTGTTGCTTTATTGAGCCGCTGGCGCTAGCCGCGTTGAGTTTAATTGTGCTAGATACGTGGTCGCGGCTAGTGCCTTTGGATGTTACATAGTTTGGCTTTCCGTCATACTCATACTCAGTGAAATGATACTCGTACTCGTAATCGAAACGAGGTCGTCGAGTACGAGCACCGCTGGCGCTGAGTACGAGTACGAAAAGCTTCGAATCCCATGTTGCGGGGGTGGCGAGGCTAATGCCTGCGGATCAAGGGGCGGTACGATTGCGACTGAAATCATGGCTTCAGGCCTTTCGGCGGATCCTGAACTTCCGTGAACAATAAAAAATACTAGCAAACCCCAACCAACAAATACGCTAGACCTGAGGCCCCGCTTTTTGCTACGGTCCTTTACTTGAAGTTATTTGATCTCTACGGGATGGGAGCGGTTGGCGATGGCTGACTTTAAAACACATATTTCCGTTAGTACGGCAGCCGGAATTCTTTACGGTATGGGCGGCTACCAAGCTGGTCTCGGCTGGGAAAGCTGTGTCCTGGGGACCGCATTGTGCAGCGTCAGCGGTATGCTACCGGATCTGGATAGCGATTCCGGCATCCCCCTTCGAGAAGCGGTTGCTTTCTCCTCTGCGTTTGTCCCCATGCTGATGGTGGATCGTCTGCAGCGGCTTGGATGCAATCATGAAATGATGTTGCTGATCACGGTGGGGATCTACTTTATGCTCCGATTTGGCATCGCGGAAGCATTCCGACGATATACCGTGCATCGTGGAATGTGGCACAGTATCCCAGCGGCTTTCATTGCTTGCCTTTTTGCATTTGTGGCCAGTTCTTGTGTGGACATGAATCTACGACTCTTCAAAACCGTGGCGGTCTTCGTCGGCTTTATGTCACATATTCTGCTCGATGAGATTTGGTCCATCGAATACCGCCGAGGGCGATATTTATTCA
>CAITIF010000611.1 GCA_903892365.1 uncultured Pirellula sp.
ACAATTATCGTTCGCCCATGAAGTTCGGCGGACGAGAAGTCAAAGATGTCGTTGTTTTGCGGACTCGAGTTGTGGTCGAGAGCCGCGGTACGGGCAAACAGACCGTCGGTTATGGCGAGATGACACTTGGCAACGCTTGGGCTTGGCCAAGCAAAAAGCTCAACTCGTCTTTGACATCGCTACCACTGATCGGTTTGTTCGAAAAGATAGCAGCTCAAGCGGCGACGTTCTCCGAATATGGTCATCCGCTCCGTTTGACCCATGAATTGTCTAAGGGACATGCTGCTCTGGCTGAGGACATCGCGCAGGTAATGAAGTTGCCTGAATCGATTCCTGCCTTGGCGGTCTTGTTATCAGCCAGTCCCATCGAAGCAGCCATTCATGATGCTTACGGTAGAAGTTTGGGCATGAGCTCGTTCGATTGCTTGGGAGAAGAGTTTTGTTCGGAAGATCTCTCCTATTTTTTGGGGTCTGAGTTCGCCGGACTGTATTTGGATCGATTCACCACTCGCGCGCCCAAATCGATGATGCCACTGTATCACTTGGTTGGTGCATCGGATCCGCTTGGTAAAGATGATGTTAAGCGAAAGGTGGGCGATGGTCTGCCGGAGACGTTGGATGAATGGATTCAAGTGGAAGGCTTAAGCCATTTGAAGATTAAGTTGGATGGTGACGATTTGGATTGGGACGTAGGTCGCGTCACGGAAGTCGATCGTATCACCAATCGAATTGCTCCTGAACGCGTTTGGCGTTACTCGGTTGATTTCAATGAACGCTGTCCAAACGAAGACTATGTAATCGAGTTCTTAGAGCGCATCGATCGATTGTCGAAGACCAGTTTTCCACGTATACAATACATTGAGCAACCGACATCGCGCGATCTGGTGCCGATGGCGGAGCAAACGATGCATCGAGTTTCGCGATCGAAGCCGGTTGTTCTCGATGAAGGCTTGCTCGATTTGGAAACGATGCAACGAGCACGGCAAATGGGTTACAACGGCGTTGCATTGAAAGCTTGCAAGGGACAGACGGAATCTCTGTTGATGGCCGCAGCTGCCCAGCACTATGGCCTATTCCTGTGCGTACAAGATTTGACCTGCATCGGCGCATCGTTTTTGCATTCAGCTTCGCTTGCAGCCCGAATTCCAACAGTGGCAGCAATCGAAGGCAATGGACGGCAATACTGCCCTGAAGGAAATCTTCCTTGGCTCGACGAATATGGGCCGATGTTCAAGATTCGCAGCGGTAGTGTGCCTACCGAATTGTTGGCGGGGCAAGGTTTAGGTTATCAATGGACCGAAGCTGCGTTAAAGGGTCTCGAACCTGCGTAACAACGTTGGCCACCATTGACCTGTAGTATCACCGCGTTGACAAAGTCAGCAGCTGGGGATGCTAGAAAGCCAATGCTGGCAGCCACGTCATCGGCGTTGCCCCAACGATTCGACAGTGATTCGTTTTTCGCCCGCTGGTCCCAGTATTCAGAAGTTCCTTCACCCCATTTGGTTCGGATCCAACCTGGCGCGACACAGTTCACTCGCACTTTGGGTGTCAAATGTTGCGCCAGAGCTTGTGAGAATGCCATGACGGCAGATTTGATGGGGCCAAAGAGCATTCCCGCATCACCTTCGATCCCCTCCTGTGCTTGATCCCAGCCAATGTTGATCATCACGGGGCGAGCATCATGGACGGCTTGTTGATACATTCGTTCGCCGACCGCTCTGCCCAAGAGAATGGTTGCTTTGACATCCACATTCCAAAGTCGATCCAGTTTTTCTTCAAAACTCTGTTTTGAAATTGCTCCCGTCAGAACATCTGCGCCTGCATTGTTGACCCAAATATCAACGTGATTCTTCCAAGCAAAAGAAGCTTGAATCAGGCGCCGGCAACCTTCGACGTCGCTGAGATCAGCGGTGACAATGCGGGTTTCAACTCGTTGCATCATGAGCTGTCTAGCAGTGAGTTGCAAACCGTCGATATTGCGATATCCGTGCAAAAGAAGCGTGGCACCGCGACGGCCCAGTTCTAATGCTGTCGCCCGCCCAATTCCACTGGAACTTCCGGTAACAACGGCAACTTTACCTTCTAGATCTCGATGCGTTAGCGTTGGCATATACGAACTCGCAATCAGGGCACGGGCTGGGATCTTGTCGAACCTACAGCAGTCTAGATGAAGTGAGAACACGAAAAAACCCACAAGCGATATTCACTTGTGGGTTTCGTTGTCTCTGCTAACCAAGTCAAGCGACTTAGAGGGAGTGATCGCTTATCGGACTCGATTGCGACTAGTATGGGCTGGAAGGACCCGTCTCTGGGCTTCCGCACATATGGAAGTGGTTGTGGTCAATATAGATCACTTCAACCGCTTCCTGATCATTTAATGTGTAAGGTACAGGCCAACCATTGATGGTGCGTTCGCTGTAATAAATCGTGCACTTATAGTGTGCATGATGCAATTCAGCAAAACCAATGGTCGGAATGAAGCGTGGTGGATCGATGTAATCCGCGATCTTCTCTTTCACGATGCGAACG
>CAITIF010000612.1 GCA_903892365.1 uncultured Pirellula sp.
CGCCACCATCAATTGTCCTGCAAAGATGTTTCCCAGCGTGTAGGTCGGAAAGTAACCGATCAAGCCTGCAGCCCAGTGGACGTCCTGCATGACACCCTCCGAATGGTTCGCAGGTCGAATCCCTAGATACGATTGGTAACGATCGCTCCATGCTTGTGGAAGATCTTCACACGCAAGATTGCCGTCGATCAATTCTCGTTCCAATTCGAATCGAATCAAGATATGCAAATTGTAAGTGGCCTCGTCCGCTTCGATCCGGATCAGGCTTGGGGCAACTCGATTCAGATCTTGATAGATTTGTTCGACGGAGAATTCCGCCAATTGCGGAAAGACTTTCACCGCTTCGGGAAGACACCATTGCCAAAACGCACGTGACCTACCGATCATGTTCTCCCAGAGTCGGGATTGAGACTCATGAACACCTAGGGAAGCGGCGGACCCAGCTGGCATACCGAACCAATCTGTCGGCAGTCCTTGTTCGTACATGGCGTGCCCTGCCTCGTGCAAGGTGCCGTACAGGCCACTGCTAAAGGAATCCAGAAAGTACCGAGTCAGGATGCGATGGTCGTTTGGCCCGAGCGAGGTACAAAACGGATGTTGAGTTTCATCCAAGCGGCCTCGTTCGAATTGATATCCAATTTTCTCAGCTACCCAACGGGAGAGCTGTTTTTGTTTCTCGATATCGAAGGTGCCTTGCAGGGATCGCCCCGTTGGACCACGGTCGCTGTTGCCAATGCTCTGAACTAGATTCACCAATTGGTCTCGCAATTGGCTGAAAAGCAAGTCCACTTCGGCTGTCGTCGCTTCTTCTTCGTATTGGTCTAACAAGCTATCGTATCTGCAAGCGCGGTTTTGCGCCAATAAAGTTGCTTCCTCGCGCCGCAGGGATACGATCTCTTTCAGATAGGGCAGGAAGGTATCAAAGTCATTGTTCCCTTTGGTGCTGGCCCAGATCTGCTGACCGACAGAGATTGCATGTGCTGTTCGTTTCACAAGCGATTCTGGCAGCTGAATGTTGCGGTCGAAATCGCGTTTCCAGCCTCGAATGGAAGCACCGAGAACACTGTTGGGTTCTTCTGCTAATTCGGACTGCGAAAGTTCGGAAAGCCATTCTCCTAGTTTTGGATCGGTTTTTCTCTTGTGAGTTAAACCGCTCAAAAAAGTAACTTGATCGGCGCGGTATAGTCCAGCTTGTTCGGGTAGACCGGTATGCTCATCCCATTCAAGCAGGGCAAGCGTACTTTCAAGGAAGCTGGTTTCTCGCGCGTGGTCGTAAACTTGCTGGAAAAGTTGGTTGGCTTGTGTCGAGCTCATCGTCTACATGGTCCAGCCATCTTTAAGGGTCGCATCCTTGGTCACAATCGGAATTCCGTCTCGAACGTAGCAAGGCTCGAATTGATCCGATTCGCTAACGCTGAGCCGATTGATCACTTGAACATGGCGACCGATACGGCAATTCTTGTCCAGAATTGCGCCGTGGATCATGGAACCGGAGCCAATGCCAACGGGAACGCCGCCATTGGCGACCAAGGCTTCCAATTCTTGATCTGTTTCCATGTAGTCCGCACCCATGACGATGCTGTTTTTGATTGTAACCCCTTCGCCGATAACGCAGCGCAGTCCGATCACGCTATTTTCAATGCGAGCCCCTTTACCGATGCGACAGCCGTCTGCGATCAAAGAGTCGGATATGGTGGCACCCTCGACCACTGTGGGCGGTAAGAAGCGAGCTCTCGAATAGACGGGTTTGTCGGCACTGAACAAATCAAACGGTGGATTGTTCTTGGTAAGCGATAGGTTGGCGTCGTAGAATGCTCGGATTGTACCGATGTCCTCCCAGTAGTCATCGAACAGGTGGACTTGAACTTTGCGCGATCGAATCGCGGCCGGGAACACTTCTTTGCCGAAATCGCTGTAATCGGTTTTATTGAGGACATCGAACAGAAGTTGTTTGTTGAAGATGTACAACCCCATGCTGGCCTAGCAGTCGCGACCTTGCGACGGTATACCTCGTGCGTCGATCCACGATGGGTTGGTCGAGACCATATTGATCTCTTCTTCGGTTTTTGGCTTTTCGAGGAAGCC
>CAITIF010000613.1 GCA_903892365.1 uncultured Pirellula sp.
CTGAGTTTTCACGTCCGCCCCAGGCTCGATGCCATTCAAGAAGTAAATTCGATTCATGTCCCCCTTCGAAAGACTTCCCAGATAAAGCTCTGCCAAATCCCTGGCGTGAGTCAGGTCGTAGCTGACTTCTAACTTGCGAGTGAAATAACCAGCGGAAGCCGCCGTTGCCCCCAATGCGATCGAAACAACCGCTAGCAGTTTCGTCCAGGTCCCTTGCCTCTTGCGATTCGCAGTGACCAGGCAAAACGCACCGATCGCAACCCCTATCACAGCGAAGGGCATCACCTGCACGTACTCAAACGAAAACACACCTATGCAAGCAATCCCAAATCCAACCAATGCAAGCAAAGAAAACTTAGGACGATCAATGATTTCGTCGGTTTCGGCAGACAGAGTGATTTGATTCATAGGATGAATGAGAAGGTCGGTCAATCGGCAGGAACGCAAAACCAGAATAGTACACCCAAACGCACAGGCATTCTATCGAGCAGGAAGGAATTTCCCCTGATTTGAATAAGCGTACAGGCCGTTTCTTTCGAAAACTCAGCCCGCCGAACCTACGCTTAGCCAAACAGAATGGTTCAAAGGAACAATCAGGGAATTCGCCTTCACGCCCCCTTCATGAAAATGAAAGAATTCCTTCATTCTTTCCCTTGAAAGAATGGGAACGATCAGAAAAATCGTAATTTCAGTCGCAATCTGAACGAATATCTGCAATTCATTAACGGCTGTGGTTGAATGAATGGAAAAAGTCGCGCATATTGTAGGTGTTGAAAAAAATCATTCATGATTGACGGAATTCCTCCAATTATCTTCATGACCTCTCCCCAACAGCTCAATCCTTCGATTGTACGAAGAACCAAACTTCGCGAAATGATTCGCGAACATGGCTTCGTATCGATTCCGGATTTGCGAGAAGCTATGGAAGTGAGCGAATCGACCATTCGCCGAGACCTGGAGGCCTTAGAGGAATCAGGGGAAGCTAAACGAACCCATGGGGGCGTTTTCTCCACGGGCCCCACCAGTACCGTCAAGCAATTTGAAACGCACAAAAACCCTGGGCACTGGGACAAGAAACGCCTGATTGCTCAAGCGGCAGCCAGCCTGATTGAAGATCATGACACATTGTTGCTGGACGGCGGCAGCACAACCTATGAATTGGCAAGACAATTGGTAGGCCGTCCGCTGCAGATTGTCACCAACTCGTTGCCGGTTGCCAATCTGTTTTCGTCCAGCGATTCGGTGGATTTGGTACTGCTTGGCGGGGCAATTCACCATCGAACAGGAGTGACTCTTGGAAGTTATTCCAACCAAATGCTGCAATCGTTGAATGTTCAAAAAGCGTTCTTAAGCGTTGCTGGCATCACGGCCAAAGGCTTTTACAACAGCAACATGCTATTGGTGGAAACCGAACGAGCCATGATGCAATGTGCGGATCGGACCATTGTCGTGGCGGATAGCTCCAAGTTTGGGCGATCCAGCTTGGCGCGATTATGCGGATGGAATGATGTCAACACTTTGGTTGTTGATCAGGACTTGTCCTCCACATGGCGAGAACACATTGAAATTGCCAAAGTCCAATTAATGTTATCTTCGGCTTCCTCCTCTTCGGATGAGATGGCCAAAAATTCGAACGGCACTGAAACCTCTTCTCCCGAGTATGTAGCGTGAGCACAGCCATTCACCAACTTGATCCCAGCGCTTTAGAGTCACTTGTCCGAGCCGCCGTTCAGCGGGCTTTGACGGGTGGCGAAGCAACATCGGGCATCGTTTCGAACAAACCCAACTTGGTAGTTAGCATTTCCGCCAGGCATATTCACTTGACGGACGAGCATGTCGAAAAGCTCTTCGGGGCAGGCAAAAAACTGACTCCTGAAAAGGGACTCTACCAAGATGGCTTTTTCGCAGCTGCCGAAACGGTCATGATCGTGGGGCCACGCCGTCGCATGCTACCGAACGTTCGAGTGCTTGGCCCAACACGAAAATTCAGCCAAGTGGAACTCGCGTACACCGATGCGATCTCCCTGGGCATTGACGCTCCGGTTCGGCACAGTGGTGATATCGCCGATACTCCAGGGTGCGTCTTGGTTGGCCCAGCAGGTGCCGTCGAGCTTTCGTCGGGCGTGATTCGCGCTGCTCGGCACGTTCACATGGGGCCAAAAGATTGTGCTTTTTACGGCGTCAAAAATGGAGACTTGATGTCTCTTGCGGTGAAATCCCACCAATGTTC
>CAITIF010000614.1 GCA_903892365.1 uncultured Pirellula sp.
AACCGGGTTGGAAGGACTCATCGCGATGGCAATATTTGGACGCCAGAAACGGCAACCTCGAACATACTGGGCCGAGCTCGGTTTTATGATCCTTGGACTGCTTGGATTGCAGCCAACGTTGTTCATGAGCCTGCTTCAGGGCACACCGGAAAAGGTGGCGAACTATGCGGAGCAAAATGGCTACTCCGTTTCACCTCAGTCGCTCGAAGCGATTCGTGACTGGACCACATCCCAATTGACCGGCTTGCTTCCGCATTCACAGCAAGGTCCCATTAGCACTCCGAACGGTTGGGCGCCGGTCCCGGTTCAAGGATCGGGAGCGTTGCCTTCGACTAGCTACACGCCAAGCGGTTACTTGGCTTCGCAGCCAATGACGCAGCCATATCCAATGCAAAATACCTACGGGACAGCAGCGGGCTATGCACAGCAACCTGCCGCTTATGGCCAAACAGCGACTGGATATGGCCAGCCCAACTACAGCCAGCCCGGATATGGACAATCTAATTACGGGCAATCCAACTACGGGCAATTTGGAAATGCTCAAGCCGGCTACGGCCAGCAAACGCAATATGGAACCAATCCGGCGAATGCGACCACCAATGGTTGGAATAGCCAGCCCATGAACGGAGTCCAGAACCCAAATGTGAGGTATCAAAACGGCTACCAGAACAATTATCCCAACAATTCCTTGCCAGCGAATACCTACTCTGCCAACACTTACTCCGCGAATGCAACTCCAACGAATTCCTTCGGGAACCAGTATCAAACCGCTCAGCATCCCGCAGTGAATCCTCAAACTGAGTATGGGTACAACAGTCCTTACCAAACCCCGGGGTACAGCGCACCGCCATCCAATCAGCAGCCTTATTACGGAGGTTCGTCGCTCAACGCGAACGCGAATCCTTATGGAGTGCCAGGCCCCAGTGGAGCAACGAATTCTTACAATTCGAACAATACTTGGAGCCGAGCGACTCCCTTGGGAAGTTCGACTGGGTTTTCGGGATCTGGTGCCCCCAGTTATTCTCAGAGTTATTCCCCATCAAATTACTCCGCTTCGCAATTTAATGGCACCCAGCCAAATGCTGGCACTTGGCAGCGTTATCAGTCGCCTGGCTCGCCGTTGTACCGTTAGACGCTGGATATAGCGAAGTCGTCGCGAAAGAAAAAAAAAGGTTGGGCTAGCCAATTCCCAGCAAAAACGTTATTTAGATGGTTCCCAATAGGTGGGATTCCAATTTCCTATTCCCAATTCTCAAAGAAATTTGACGATTTTTGTTCGAGGAACAAACGAAAATGCAAGTTAGTGAAGATGTTTTTGCCAAGGTTCAATCCGCCCTCGTTGATGCACTTGGGGTCGACGAAGATGAAGTGACGCCACAGGCGACTATGGTCGGAGACTTGGGAGCAGAATCGATTGACTTTTTGGATATCGTTTTCAAGTTGGAAAAGAGTTTTGGTATCAAGATTGCCACCGAAGATCTTTTTCCCAAGGATATTCTGACCGAAAGCACTTACGTTCAAGACGGCAAAGTGACTGCAACGGGTCTAGAAGAACTCAAGAAGCGTATGCCCTGGGCAGACCTGTCCAACTTTGAAAAGAATCCACGCGTTCAAGACTTCGGCGATTTGCTAACCGTTAGCGATTTGTGCCGTTATGTCGTCTCCAAGGTTGCGTAGTTCGGAACGGATGCGAAATGAGATGGTTCTGGATCGATCGATTTACGGAGTTCGTTCGCGATACGCGGGCGACTACGATCAAGAACATTTGTTTCGGTGAAGAACCGATTGATGATTATTTGCCAGGCTTTCCGCATTACCCTCATTCGTTGATCATTGAGGGGATGGCCCAAACGGGAGGTCTTCTTGTTTCTGAGGCTGAAGGTTTTCGAAAGAAAACCGTTCTTGCCAAAGTTTCCAAGGCCATTTTCCATCATGTGGCAATCCCCGGCGATCAAATGGTGCTGGAAGCGATCGTCCAAAACAAGCAGCCTGCGGGCGCTCTTGTCGAAGGAAAGGTTACCATCGGAGGGGTTTTACTTGCCGAGATGGAACTTGGTTTCGCGTTTCTCGACGACGATCGGTTCGGAGACACCACCCTTTTCCCACCCGAGGATTTGTTGCGAACCCTTCGGATTCTGAAGATGTTCGACGTTGCTGTCGATCAAAACGGGAATAGAATACAGGCCCCTGAGCACATGCTTGAGGCCGAACGTCAGGCGGCTCGCGATATTCGATTTGCCCGCGTTCGATAATCGGTACTCGTTTGCCGATTCGATTTTCCAAGACCGAAGTTTCGCACGCGGTAATGAACCCCGCGGCGGGCGTCAGTCTCCAACACTGGTAACTGGGAGAGAATGCGTTGATGCGACGCCGTGTGGTTGTAACTGGGATTGGGATGATCAATCCTCTTGGGCATGATGTTCAGACGGTTTGGTCCGCGCTCAAGGAAAGCAAAAGTGGCGTGGGGCAAATTTCGGTGTTCGATCCGACGGGTTACCCCACCACCATCGCTGCCGAAGTCAAGAATTGGGATATCTCCAAAGCGGGCGAAGATCTGAATGTTTGGAAGCATCGCGGTCGGCACACGAGGTTTGCTATCGGCGCAGCCAAGCAAGCGATCGCTCAGTCTGGAATTCTCGAGTCCGGCTTAGCTCCGACCCGATTAGGCGTTTACATGGGCGCTGGGGAAGGCAACCAAGACTTTCCGAACTTCACCAACATGATTGCCGCAGGAGTCCAGAACGGAGAATTCGATCTCGCTTCTTTTCTTCGTCGGGGTCGCGAGATTCTCGATGTGGAAGCGGAACTGGAACAAGAACCCAACATGCCTGCAGCTCATTTGGCTTCCTTCTTTGATGCACAAGGACCAAACAGCAATTGTTTGACCGCATGTGCCGCAAGTAGCCAAGCCGTGGGTGAAGCAACCGAACTGATTCGTTGCGGTGATGCCGACGCCATGATCGCCGGCGGAGCCCACAGCATGATTCATCCCTTTGGCCTAACAGGCTTCAGTTTGCTGACCACCCTGTCTCAACGCAACAGTGACCCAACTCGGGCATCGCGTCCCTTTGATAAGGATCGAGATGGATTTGTCTTGGGAGAAGGTGCCGCAATCGTGATTCTGGAAGAATACGAACATGCACGCAAACGTGGTGCCCCCATTTTTGGTGAAGTGCTAGGCTATGGAAGTACCGCAGATGCTTATCGAATCACGGACATTCACCCTGAAGGACGCGGCGCTATCGGCTGCATGCGACAAGCCATCGCTGATGCGAAATTGAACTTGGATGAAATTGGTTATGTCAATGCGCACGGAACGAGCACCTCGGTGAACGACCGAACCGAAACGCTGGCTTGCAAAGGCGTTTTTGGCGATCGCGCAAAACTGACCCCAGTTTCAAGCACCAAGAGCATGATGGGACACCTGATCGCTGCCGCTGGCGTCACCGAGATGATCGTGTGCATGATGGCTATCCGCGACGGAGTATTGCCACCTACAATCAATCAAGAAACGCCCGATCCAGATTGCGATTTGGACTACATTCCTAATGTTGCTCGCCAATCCAAGCTCAAAGTGGCTCTCAACAACAGTTTCGGGTTCGGTGGCCAAAACGTTACGCTAGCCGTTGGCGCGCTAAGGAACATCTAACGTGGTGATTACGGATCAGATGCTGCTGGCCTACATGGAAGAATCGCTACCAAGCGAAACGATGGCAAGCATCGAGACAGAACTGCGCACGGATGATTCACTTCGGAACCGGCTTGCACAATTGATTGGGCGTCGGGATAGCGGCGTTCATACCGTGGGCGATATTTGGCGACGACATCGCCTGACCTGCCCCAGCCGCGAATTGCTGGGCAGCTATCTCCTCGGAGCCATGATGGATGAACAGGCCGACTATATTCGCTTCCATTTGGAACAAATCGGTTGTCGCTTTTGCCAATCAAATCTCGAAGACTTGTCAGCGAGTCATCATCGCGATGCCGTAACGGCTCGCAGAAAAAAATATTTCCAAAGCAGCGTTGGACGACTCCGTCCGGAAGGACCAGGTTGATCCATGCGAGTTGGTTTTGTCGCAAAGGTAATTTACGATCGCAAATTTGGCTTCATCAAGTCAGACCACTTCCGCGACGATGTTTTCTTTCACTTTTCGAAGCTGGAAGGAATTCAGGGTCGCTTTTTAGAAGAAGGCCAAGAGGTCGAGTTCGAGATCAATGAGATTTTGCGGCTGGATGAACAAAAGCTGGAGGCGACTTTGGTCAAGCCAGCGACAAGGCCTTTAAGCAAATCGC